>JAUZQP010000123.1 GCA_030950965.1 Mariprofundaceae bacterium | reverse complement strand
AAGTTACCGCGAATTTGAATCACTTTTGCACCGTAGCGAATGCCTTGTGACATTTTACCTAAAGCGATTTTACCATCAGGAATAAGTACATACGCCTGCATGCCACAGTTAGCAGCATAGGCAGCAGCAGAAGCCGAGGTGGTGCCTGTTGAAGCACAAATAATTTTACGTGAGCCTGCGTTGTACGCCTGCGTCACTGCCATCGTCATGCCACGGTCTTTGAATGACCCCGTGGGATTCAAGCCTTCAAACTTCAAATAAATATTGAGTTCAGGGTTGATCGCATTGCGCAAATTCATGGATTCGTGCAGTGGTGTATTGCCTTCGTAAAGGGTGATAATCGAATCATCTTTGGCAATGGGAAGGAAAGCGCGATAACGATTAATAATTCCTTGATAATGAGACATAATAACTCCATAAAACCGTGTCGGCTATTGGCAAATAGGCAATGGCAACAAGCACGGTGAAAAAGGTAGGATGCACTAGGAGGCTGCCCGAGAATAGAAAAACCTACTGCGGAAACGCTGGACTTGGACAAGTTCCCTTATGGGTTTTCGTCTAAAACCTCAAGAGAACCTGTCTCAAACCAGCATCCCCTCATTACGATTCCTACTCTCGAACAGCCTCCTAGCGCACCAAAAAAACGAACTTAATGCGTTTGTTCTTTGCGTAAAATAAGCACATCTTCTTGCACACAATCAAGGGCAATAATACGCGCTATCGCTGCTTGAAAATTCCCTTCGGTGGTGGTGTGCGTGAGTAAAATGATAGGCACGGAATGCGTAGCGTGACGTTCTTTTTGCATCACTGCTTCCAAGCTGATGTGATGGTCGGCAAGAATCGAAGTGATCGTTGCCAATACGCCAGAATCATCTTGAACCATAAGACGCAAATAGTATTCACATTCGGCATCAATAATCGGCAAGGTGGCTAAATCGCGGCGTTCAGCAGCAATGAAACCCATCGCTGGTGGCAAATACGCCACGCCACCAGGCAACACCCGTGCTATATCCATGACATCTGCAATTACAGCCGAGGCAGTGGGACGTTCACCCGCACCGCGCCCGAAATACATGGTATGCTCGACGAAATCGCCAGAGGCTTGCACTGCATTATAGGAATCTGACACTTGCGCCAACTGAGAGCTCAGCGGAATCAAGGTGGGGTGAACACGCATCTCCACTTGCTCGCCATGCGGTTTAGCTACGCCGAGCAATTTGATGCGATAACCGAGTTCATGAGCAGAGTGAATATCATCGGGGGTGATACGGCTGATACCTTCGGTAAACACTTCATCAAAATGAATTTTTGAACCAAATGCCATCGCTGCTAAAATGGATAATTTATGTGCTGTATCAACACCTTCGACATCGAACGTAGGGTCTGCTTCGGCATAACCCAAGGCTTGTGCATCGCGCAGGACATCGGCAAAAGCCGCGCCTTCATTTTCCATGCGCGTTAGGATGTAGTTGCATGTACCATTCAAAATACCATAAATGGATTCTATTTGATTCGCAGCTAGACCTTCACGCAATGCTTTGAGGCAAGGAATACCGCCACCCACAGCCGCTTCAAACGCCAAAACCACGCCGTTACTTTCCGCTTGTGCGAACAGTTCGTCACCATGTTTGGCAATCAAGGCTTTATTGGCAGTCACCACATGTTTGCCATGTTCAATTGCCGTTGCTACGAATGTACGCGCTGGCTCATAACCACCAATCAGTTCAATGACAATATCGACATCATCAGCAGTCACGACATCTTGTGCATCAGAAGATAGACGTACACTGCTCAGATCCAAGCCAAAATCACGGTCAAGACTACGGTCGGCAGCAGCAACCAGCACCAAGCGACAGCCCAGACGGCGGCTCATCAGCTCCTGCTGCTCCAGCAAGATACGTGCTGCACCTAAACCAATGGTTCCCAGCCCCAGCAAACCTACGCGAATGTCTTTCATATTCTATATCCCCTATATAGCACTGTGTAGCACTGATTATTCATGACCATTAAAAAATTGACGCATGCCGCGTAAGGCTTGACGGATGCGATGCTCGTTCTCAATCAAAGCAATGCGGACAAAGCGATCACCTTCGGAACCAAAACCCACACCTGGTGAGACGGCAACACCAGCCTCTTTGAGCAGCAGCTTGGAGAACTCCAGCGAACCCATCGCCTGAAAAGGCTCGGGGATTTCTGCCCACACAAACATCGAAGCTTTGGGTTTCTCTGCCATCCAGCCCATTTGATGCATGCCTTTAATCAGTACATCGCGGCGATCTTGGTACATCTGACGAATCTCTTGCACACAATCTTGTGGTCCATTCAGTGCTGTACAGGCTGCAATTTGTAGGGGTTGGAACGTCCCATAATCAAGATATGATTTAATTTTAGCTAATGCAGCAACCACCTCAGAGTTTCCGACCATAAAGCCGATACGCCAACCAGGCATATTGTAACTTTTAGAGAGTGAGTAGAACTCTACAGCCACATCTTTTGCACCGGGCACCTGTAAAATAGATGGGCATTCATAACCATCAAAAGTGATCTCTGCATAGGCGATATCAGAAATCACAATCATTTTATGTTCACGTGCAAAATCAATGACTTTGCTGTAAAACTCCAAATCCACCACTTGCGCCGTTGGATTAGATGGGAAGTTGACCACCAACACTTTAGGGCGCGGCCAAGAGTTACGCACTGCGAGTTCCACTTCGGCAAGAAAGTCTACCCCAGGACCAATAGGGATATGATGAATATCCGAACCTGCGATAATGAAACCATAAGGGTGAATCGGGTAAGAAGGATTCGGTGACAAGATCAAATCCCCTGGCGAAGTGATAGCAACGGCTAAATGTGCCAAGCCCTCTTTGGAACCCATGGTGACAATCGCTTCTGTCTCTGGGTCAAGATCGACATCAAATTTTGTTTTATACCAACCACAAATCGCCTTGCGTAAGCCAAGAATACCCTTAGATACGGAATAACGGTGATTGCGCCCGTCTTGCGATGCTTCGCACAATTTATCAACAATGTGTTGCGGTGTCGGTTGGTCGGGGTTGCCCATACCAAAGTCGATAATATCTGCACCCTGATGGCGCAATTCCATTTTTAGCTGATTGACCGTTGCAAAAACATACGGAGGTAAGCGTTTGATTTTTTCAAATTCTAGCATAGATAGTCAGTGACTCCGAAAGATAGAGGCGTATGGTATCAGTCATCGATCCCAAGCGCAGGGCGTACACTACTGACAGCCATGCCAATGCGCTAGGAGGTTGTCTGAGAATCGAAGAACCTACTGCGGAAACGCTAGATTTGGACAGATCTCCCCATGATTTTCGTTAAATACAGCAAGTATTCGCTTCAAATCATAAGAAAGCCTTCCTCAAACCAGCATCCTCTCGCTACGATCCCTATTCTCAGATAGCCTCCTAGGAGGAATTCCTCAATCCAATGATTGTACGATTTTCTCACATGCTTTTTTTGCATCATCAAAAATCATCATGGTTTTATCCATATAAAATAAATCATTGTCCAAACCTGCATAACCGGCAGAGAGCGAACGTTTAATAATCAATATATTGCGCGCCTTAGCCACTTCCAAAATCGGCATGCCATAAATAGGGCTGCTGGGGTCATTTTTAGCAGCGGGGTTGGTCACGTCATTAGCACCAATCACCAAAGCAATATCCGTATCGGCAAATTCAGGATTGATCTCATCCATTTCATGTACAATATCGTACGGTACATCAGCTTCCGCCAGCAATACATTCATGTGCCCTGGCATGCGGCCAGCCACAGGGTGGATAGCAAAACGAACTTTTACACCTGCATGGGTCAAAGCTTCGACCATCTCTTTTAGGGCATGTTGTGCGCGTGCTACGGCTAGACCATAGCCAGGCACAATCACCACACTGCGCGCATTTTGCAGCATGAACGCAGCATCTTCGGCTGCACCTGAGGTGACGGGGCGATCTTTCTTCACGCCACCAGCAGCGGCGGCAGGTGCATCACCACCAAAACCACCAAGTAAAACATTAAACAAGGAACGATTCATCGCTTTACACATGATGTAAGAAAGAATCGCACCACTGGAGCCCACCAAAGCACCCGCAACAATCAACATGTGATTATTCAAGGTAAAACCAATACCAGCGGCAGCCCAACCCGAATAGGAATTCAGCATGGAGACAATCACTGGCATATCCGCACCACCAATCGGTACGATCAGCAGCACACCCAAAACCAAAGCAATGCTCAACATCAATAAAAATGGCAGCCATGTAGGGTTCACACAAAACCATGCACCAAAGCTTAGCATGGCAATACCCAACACTAAGTTTAGATGATGTTGACCCTTAAATACTAAAGGGTTGCCAGAAATAAAACCATGCAATTTACCAAAAGCAATCAATGATGCAGTGAAGGTAATCGCACCAATAAACGTACCGAGGAATAATTCAATGCGACTCGCCGTATGCAAAACACCCGAGGCATCAGCAATGCCATAAGCCGTAGGATTGGCAAACGCTGATACGGCAATTAATACCGCTGCCAGCCCGACCAGTGAGTGCATAAATGCCACGGTTTGCGGCATATGGGTCATCGGTACTTTACGTGCAGCAATAGCACCAATCGTGCCACCAATGCCGATGCAGACAAAAATCCACATATAGTTTTGAACATTCGATAATTGCAGTGTAACCAACACAGCAATACCCATTCCGAGCATGCCATAGGTATTACCGCGCCGCGCTGAGGCAGGGCTGGATAACCCTTTGAGAGAAAAAACGATTAAAATCGAGGCCAGCAAATACAGTAAAGCGACCCAATTGATAGACAACATAATGTGCTCCGAAGCATGTGTTTCATGTCAACCGCATAACGCGGTGTTATATAATAGAAAAATAGAGCAGGTGGTGAAGCCTGCGTGGAATCAGCGTTTTTTAAACATCGCCAACATGCGTTGAGTGACCATGAAGCCGCCAAAAATATTGACCGAAGCAAGACCAACAGCGATCAAGCCAAGCACCGTGGCAAGGTTCATTTCCACAGGCCCTGAAGCAATCAATGCACCGACAATCACGATGCTGGAAATAGCATTGGTCACACTCATCAACGGTGTATGCAGCGCAGGCGTGACGTTCCACACTACGTGGTAGCCAATAAAAATAGCCAGCACGAACACCGTGAAGGCAGACACAAAAGGGTCAACGGTTTCTACCGCTGATACAGCTACGGGGAGCTGTTCGGCAAGTTGTGGATTCATGAACGTCTCTCCAATAATTGAGGTTTCAGGAATGTGCCATTTTGACATAATAACGCACTAGCAATGATTTCATCATCAAGATTGATGTTCAACATCTGTTCGTCTTTTTGCCATAACACATCAATAAAGTTAGCAATATTGCGACCATACAACTGGCTGGCATCGCTTGCCATCAAAGCGGGAATATTACTAATACCAACGACGGTGACACCCCTGTGTTGAATCACTTCGTCTTTGACCGACAACGGACAGTTACCGCCCATTTCAACTGCCATATCCACAATCACTGAGCCTGCGCGCATCTGTTCCACGACTTCTTGCGTCACCAGTATGGGCGCTGGTCGCCCTGGAATGAGCGCAGTGGTAATCACAATATCTGCCTTAGCAGCATGTTGAGCAATCAACTCAGCCTGTTTTTGCTTGTAGTCATCGGACATCTCACGGGCGTAGCCCCCCGCGTCCTCGGCATTTTCTTCCACTGGCACTTCGATGAAGCTTGCACCCAAGCTCTCCACCTGCTCGCGAGCGGCGGCACGAACATCAAATGCCTCCACTAAAGCGCCCAGTCGACGAGCCGTAGCAATCGCCTGCAAGCCAGCAACACCAGCACCCATGACTAAGACTTTTGCTGGTTTAACCGTACCTGCGGCAGTCATCAACATAGGCATAAAATGTGAATAATATTCAAGCGCAACCAATACTGATTTATACCCTGCAATATTGGCTTGCGAAGATAAGGCATCCATACTTTGCGCCCGCGAAATACGTGGAATCATCTCCATAGCAAAACAAGCTAGACCGTGTGCTGCATAATCGCTCAATAAGGGGTTAGTGAATGGTGCAGCCATGCAAATGACGGTGGCAGAGGCTGGCAGGGCTGCCAATTCTTCGGCGTTTGGAGCCGCTACTTTGAGTACTAAATCCGCATGACCACAGCAACTGGCAAAGTCGTCAGCGATCTGTGCACCTGCGGCGATATAGTCATCATCACTGATGAATGCACCCAAACCTGCTTGCTGTTGAACCACAACGTCAAAACCACGTTTAATGTACTGCTTTACCCCATCGGCGGTGGCAGACACTCGGAATTCATGGGTGTTCGATTCAAGAGGAATCGCTATGCGCATAAAATGCTCCCAGTGGAGAAGTGATATATCGGTAACCAAACAAAAAACAGCGCCTACTTGTCATGGTAATCAAACAACCATACGCTGCATTCGGTTACTCATGCAATAAAGGGCGGCAGTGTAACGTTGTAGCTTCGGACTGCAATAATGAAGCGATGGAGTGACAACTCGAATTTTTGCCACCGATAGAGAATAGGCGTGTGCCAGAGACTTTTAAAAATAGGAAAAACACTTAGTAAATGTACTGTTGGGAAGTACAATTGATTTGCCTGAACGTATTGTTCTGCTAGTATTTGGCGCAGAAGCTGTGGTTTTTTAGGGGAAGATGTGCTGTTGTGTGTCTGGATCAGAGCTGCTTATGATGATATTCAACCTAGCCTACGCTGGTGGAGTATTAAATTTTCAAGTTAGCGTTTGACCGTGATGCATCACGTCAGAGCGTGCCACAGGGGTTGAATAATGATACCACAAAGAACATTGGATCATTCCATTAAATGCAGTGGTATTGGTCTACACTCAGGTAAAAAAATTCAACTATTTCTCCATCCTGCGGCAGCCAATGAAGGGATTACCTTTGTTCGATCTGATGTTGGCGTAACGATTCCTGCTAATGCTAAACACGTCTGTGATACTCGTCTATGCACCACCCTGGGCAAAGATGGTATTACTGTATCTACGGTGGAACATTTACTCTCTGCACTGGCTGGTCTTGGTATTGATAATGCACGCATCGAAGTGGATGGCCCTGAAGTTCCCGTTATGGATGGTTCTGCTGCACCGTTTGTGTTTCTCATTCAATGCGCGGGCATTCGTGAATTGAATTGCGCAAAAAAAATTCTCCGTGTCTTAAAGCGCGTTGAAATCGTCGATGGCGACAAACGTTGCGCACTCTACCCTTCAGCAGGCTTCAAAATTTCTTATCTCTTAGATTACAATCACCCTTTACTTAAAGAACGGCGCGTCAGTATTGATTTTTCTCGCCAAGCATACACCCGTGAAATCAGCCGTGCCCGCACGTTTGGCTTCTTGCACGAAATTGAACAATTGCAAAAAGCAGGGCTGGCTCTGGGTGGCTCCTTAGAAAATGCAATCGTGTTGGACAAATACCGTGTCATCAATGAAGGCGGCTTGCGCTACGAAGATGAATGCGTACGTCATAAAATCCTTGATACACTGGGCGACTTATCGCTGGCTGGACTACCTATTGCTGGTGCGTTTGAAGGCGAACGGACAGGGCATAAAACCAACCATCAATTGGTCAGTGCTTTGCTTGCCGATGCTGAGGCATGGTGCATTGAAGAGGCTAGCCTTCCGACCCATGTAAATGGTCAAATCGCGGGGGATGAAGTACTTTCACCCGCTTGATTCTTTAAGTTTTTTTTATTTTGCAATATTACCCCTAACATATCGCAAGCTTCCCTGTACAGCAATGCTAACGGCTGCCATGCCGATACTGCTTGCCTGTCTCTTATTTGAATGTTGCTACTGTTGCTTGCCACAGAGCTTACTCATCTTTATCTTTATGGTTATATCCACACACAAGGAAATATATGTCTTCTACACCTGATTCCACACAGGAAGCTTCTACCCCTACTTTTGCCACTTTGGGGCTGGCTGAACCTGTGCTACAGGCTCTTACAAAACTGGGCTATGAAACCCCTACACCTATTCAAGCTCAAATCATTCCCTTTGTACTCGACGGTCGTGATGTCTTGGGGCAAGCTCAAACAGGCACAGGCAAAACTGCTGCTTTCGCGTTGCCATTGCTGTCACGCATCGACCCTGCAAGCAAAAAGGTGCAAGCCCTGGTTCTTGCTCCCACGCGCGAATTGGCCATTCAAGTAGCCGAAGCTATTCACACATACGCTTCTAATATCAATGGTCTTCACGTACTCCCTATTTATGGTGGGCAAAACTACACCACGCAATTACATCAACTCAAACGTGGCGTACAAGTCGTAGTCGGCACGCCTGGTCGTGTCATCGACCATATCAAGCGCGGCACCTTGGTACTGGACAGCGTGGAAACGTTAGTACTCGATGAAGCCGATGAAATGTTACGCATGGGCTTTGTCGATGACGTAGAGTGGGTATTGCAACAAACGCCAGAAAATCGCCAAGTAGCACTCTTCTCTGCCACCATGCCGAACGATATTCGGCGCATTGCACAACGCCATTTGAAGAACCCTGCCGAAGTAAGCATCAAACTGCGTACCACCACAGCAGAAACCATCCGCCAACGTTATTGGATGACAGGCAGTATGAATAAGCTGGATGCTTTAACCCGTATCTTGGAAGCTGACGAAACCGTAGATGGCACGATTGTTTTTGTTCGCACCCGTAATGCAACAACTGATTTAGTTGAACGGCTGGATGCTCGCGGCTACGCTTGTTGTGCATTGAATGGTGAAATGGCGCAAAACCAGCGTGAACAAGCCATTGAGCAATTAAAGTCAGGTCGTTTAGATGTTTTAGTTGCGACTGATGTTGCCGCTCGTGGTTTGGATGTAGAACGCATCAGCCATGTCATTAACTATGACATTCCGCATGATACCGAATCGTATGTTCACCGTATTGGTCGTACGGGGCGTGCAGGCAGAACAGGCGATGCCATTTTGTTTATCACTCCGCGTGAACGCCGCATGCTGGCGAATATTGAGCGTGCTACTAAGCAAAAGATTGAGCCTTTAACCCTGCCCAGTACCGATCAAATCAACGACAAGCGCGTGGATTCCTTCAAGGAAAAAATTAGTGCCACCATTGCCAATGAAGACATTAGCTTTTTTGCTCAAATGCTAGAAAAGTTACAGCAAGATACGGAACTTTCAACATTGGATATTGCCGCAGCCTTAGCCTATCAAATCCAAGGCAAAGAACCCTTCTTGTTACGTGAACAAGCAGAACGCCCGCGTCGTCGCGAACGTGATGATGAATCACCAGCCAGTCGTCGCAAACCTGGCTTGAGACAGGAAGATGGCATGGAACGCTACCGTGTTGCTGTGGGGCGCAATCATGGCTTACGCCCTGAGCACCTTGTTGGGGCTATTGCTAACAAAGCAAACTTGAACAGCCGCAACATTGGACGTATTGATATTCGTGAAGACTACAGCACCATTGATTTACCAGAAGGCATGCCCAGCCATGTCATGCATACCTTGAAAAATCTGCGTGTTGCTGGTCACCCTTTGCTCATCAGCAAAAATGAAGGTGGTCGTTTTCCAGCTAAGAGTAATCGTCGCCCAGCAGGTGGCGGTGGCGCTCGCCGTAGATAATTGATCGAATGTAAGGCAACGCGCAATAAATAATCTACCAAGCTCGCTTGTCTTTTTGCCCAGCATCGGCGTTGCAAAAAAGCTTACATAGCGAGCTATGCTTTACTTTTTGCGCCTTGATGCTGAATAAAAAACCTGCGCGATTTTGGTAGATTATTTATTGCGCGTTACCTAACCTGAGTTATTCATACATCGTCGTGATGATGATTCATGAATCATTCAGGCTAAGGGCATCCTTTGTGGATGCCCTTTTTTTTTGTCCGCAACATCAGTTCGGGTTGAAATTCAAAAGAGGTCACTTAGCATTTGAACATCCAGCAGGTTTCGACACTGCTTATTTTTTAAAACGAGGGAGATTGTTTTTTTATGTCAACATCATTGCGTGGAATATTCCAACAACTGGAAGCGCAGGTCGCAGAGCAGATTGTTGGTCAAAAAACGCTGATTAACCGTTTAATGATCGCCCTCTTAGCAGATGGTCATTTACTGGTCGAAGGCGCGCCAGGACTCGCTAAAACACGCGCTATTCAAGCGCTCAGTCAAGGGATTGCGGGCGACTTCCAACGCATTCAATTTACCCCTGATTTATTACCCAGCGATGTCACAGGGACCGATATTTACAACCAGCATGATGGCAGCTTTCGCTTTCAGCGCGGGCCACTGTTTCATCATATGGTGTTAGCCGATGAAATAAATCGCGCCCCTGCTAAGGTACAATCAGCATTGTTGGAAGCCATGGCGGAACGACAAGTTACAGTGGGAGGGCACACCTACCCACTAGAGCGTTTGTTCCTAGTTATGGCAACGCAAAACCCCATTGAGCAGGAAGGCACCTACCCTTTACCCGAAGCGCAATTGGATCGATTTTTACTGCATGTCACTGTCGATTACCCAACCGCAGAAGAAGAACTTCAAATTTTACGCTTAACACGCGATGAATCTGCACAACAGAACAGTGGCACGACAAAGAAGGAGGTGCCTGTATTATCGCTGCAAGCTTTAATGGCAGCGCGTACCGAAGTGCTGGCTTTACCGATGGTTGAAAGTTTGGAGGATTACATGATTCGCTTGGTGGTGGCGACACGGCAACACCAAGCGCACGATGCAGCATGTCATTTACAATATGGTGCAAGCCCTCGTGCTACCATTGCACTGGATCGTTGTGCCAGAGCACATGCTTGGTTGGCAGGGCGCGATTACGTGTCGCCAGAAGATATTCACGCAGTGGCATTTGATGTCTTGCGCCACCGTTTAATCCTTAACTACGAAGCCGAAGCGGAAGGTTTGAGTGTAAACACCGTTATTCAACGCATCATCAACCACGTGCCATTGCCATAACGCCAAGGAATGATACCATGATTCAGTTGCAGCATGTCAGCAAGCAGTTCAAACGCAGTCGTGCCGACAGAAAAAAGTACGGCACAGCGTTTGATGATGCCGTGCAAGATGTCAGCTTCCATTGCCCCAAGGGAGCAACGCTGGGCTTGATTGGTCCCAATGGTGCGGGTAAAACAACCCTTTTGCGTATGATTGCTGCCATGATGCAACCCACAACGGGGACTATTAGTGTTGCAGGGAAATCCTGCGCCACACACAGCGCGTCTATTCGGCAACAGATGGGGTTTATGACCACCAACACCCAATTGTACGAATTCCTTACCGCCGATGAAACCGTAAATTTTTATGGGCGCATTAATCAAGTGGACGAGAGCACACTGGCACAGCGTAAGGACGAACTATTTTCCTTGTTGGACATTCATGCTTTTGCCGATAAGCGACTTGCGACACTGAGCACGGGCATGAAGCAAAAGGTAAATATTGCACGCACCTTGATTCATGACCCAAAAATATTGCTGCTGGATGAACCCACCACAGGACTGGATGTGATAGCTTCACGCCATATTACTGATTTGATTCAACACAGCAAAGCTAACCAGCGGACGGTGATCTTTTCTACCCACCGTTTTAACGAAGTGAAGTTATTGTGCGATGATATTGTGGTGATGAATCATGGTCGTTTATCATACCATGGTCGATTCAACGATTTCGAGCGCAATACTGTAGGGGCAACCCTAGAGGAGAAGTTCATCCATCAATTAGAGGTACAGGGATGAATATTGTTCGCCTGCTGTGTTACAAAGACTTCAAAATGCTAGCGCGTGATCGCAGCACCATGATCACGTTAATTTTATTCCCCTTAATGATGGGGCCTTTAGGGTTGGGGTTCGAGTATTTGATGGTTCACCTCGTGCAACATCAAGCAAAAAAAGAGATTCACATCGGGGTGGTTGGTCTAAATCACGCGCCAACATTGTATTATTTATTACGCAGCGACACACAATTAATTTTACACACCGACATCAACGAAGCTGATATTCAACGGCAAATTAATGATAAGAGCATTCAAGTCGCACTGGTCATCCCTGAAACATTCACAACGGATACCCAGCAGATGAAAACATCAACCATTCAGCTCTATTTTAAGACCAAAGGTGGCACTGGGGATCTTCCTATCCGTCACATCAAACAGCTTCTCACGCTATTTAAAGGTATGCAAAACACCCAACGTTTGGGTGCATTGCAGCTAACAGAAGCGCAGCTTTCCGCCGTGAAAATCGAGCAGCAAGATTTGGCATCCAAGGAGGAGCGCAGTGGGAAAATGGCTGGCATGTTCCTACCGATGCTACTATTTTTTAACTGTTTATTTATCTGTATGGCTGTTGCACTAGAAATGGGTGTGGGTGAGAAAGAGAAAAAAACCTTAGAAACGCTCTTATCTTTACCGATTCAACGCATCAAACTGCTAGGGGCGAAATTTATTGTACTGTTTTCGGTGGCGCTGTGGGCTCCGTGCGCGACCCTTGCTACGATTGTGCTGGTATTTATGTTCCCACCTGATTTTATACCCGCTCATATTATTCAGTTTTCGGAACCACTGTTACGACCACAAGTCATCATCATCATGGTACTGCTTATGCTGCCGATTGCGGCATTCTTCGCCCTGTTGATGCTACTGATCTCGCTATGGTCAAAAACCATCGCACAAGGCAGTGCCTATATGTCATTATTGACAGTATCTATCATGTCGATGATGTTAATCCCAGTGATTTTTTCCATTGATTTAAATGGATTCACCGCCATGATTCCCGTGTTAAATGTATTGATTGCCTGCCGTGAAGTGACAGCAGGAACGATAACAGCCCTACCGTTGGTAATCGTGCTATTATCCTCCTTGGCACTGATCGCCGCAACGATCACCATCGCCAGCAAGATCATGCTGAAAGAGCATATTATTTTTGCTCCATAAAGCTTAGCCAGCTTGTAAAATGGCATCCATACTTTGAGAAAATTGCTCATAGCGGAATGGCTTCTGCAAAATCCTCAGCTCTTTGTCGGGAAAGCGTTCAGCAATATCATCAGGGTAGCCCGTAACGAACATGACCCGCGAGAGCAAGCCAGGGTTCACATGAACCAAACTGTTGTAAATCTCATCGCCCGTAAGTTTAGGCAAACGAACATCCAGCAAAATGACCGCATAATGATCACCATTGGTGCTTAACTCGAACAATCCTTGCACAGGATCACTGATTGCTTTGACATTGCAATTCCTCTCTTTGCCCTTCATATAACGATGAACAAATGCAGTTAAAATATTTTGCACTGTCTCTTCATCATCAATGGTGAGAACGGCTACAGTTTCCATTTGAATCTCCTGTGACATCTAGCCTGAATTATTCACAAATCGTCGTGATGATTGCGTAGAACCTTTGTTTGCAACGGATGCCTTGCTGGGAGTAGCGTACCCATGGATACGCTCGACTAGCAGAGTATTCGTTGCAGACAAAGGGGCAATCAAGGGCGCGACAGTATTTGTGAATAATTCAGGCTAGGAGGCTAGATGCATTGGTTGAAAATTCAATGAACGGCATTAGTTCTTGTGCATGCAGGTGTTTATTTGCACGATATTCATGGGATCCCCCGTCTTTATTCGCTACCCCTAGAAGAAAAAGCTTGCCACACTAGTCTGGCTATGGTTCAATAGTGTTATGGCTACAAAAAAAGTTAAAGAACACGCTCGAAAAGTCCTAAAAGACACATTCGGCTATGACATGTTTCGCCCCATGCAGGAAGAGATTATCTGCTCACTGCTTGATGGCAAAGATGCCTTCGTGCTGATGCCGACAGGTGGTGGTAAATCGTTGTGTTACCAAATTCCGTCCATTATGCGCCCAGGCACAGGGATTGTGGTATCACCCTTGATCTCGCTGATGAAAGATCAGGTAGATGCCTTAACACGCTGTGGCGTTAAAGCGGAATACTACAACTCATCATTGAAATCTGCTGAGGCCAAAGAAATTTTGGCAAAATTTGAAGCTGGCGAACTCGACCTACTCTATGTTGCACCAGAACGGCTCTTAACCAAGACCTTCCTTGCCCGCTTAGAGAAAATAGAAGTGGCATTGTTCGCCATTGATGAAGCGCACTGTGTGTCGCAATGGGGGCATGACTTCCGCCCTGAGTATGTACGATTAGGCGAATTGCGTACCGTGATGCCCGATGTACCGATGATTGCACTCACAGCAACAGCGGATGAACACACGCGGGAAGATATTGCCGAGCGACTGGCTTTGACCAAGGCGAAATGCTTTGTCTCCAGCTTTGACCGTCCCAACATTCGTTACTTAGTGTCCGAAAAACGCCAACCGTTGACGCAAGTACTACAGTTCTTAGAGGATTGGAAAGGCGCGTCAGGCATTATTTATTGTTTGTCGCGTAAGCGTGTAGAAGATATGGCAGTAAACCTGCAACGTCACGGCATTCGTGCTGCGGCCTACCATGCAGGTATGCCTGGTCGGACGCGTGAAAAAGTGCAAGATGACTTTCTGCGTGACCGCATCAACGTGATTGTAGCGACCATTGCCTTCGGTATGGGAGTGGATAAGCCCAATGTGCGTTTCGTTATTCATCATGATTTGCCAAAAAGTATCGAGTCCTATTATCAAGAAACAGGTCGTGCTGGACGTGATGGTTTAGAGTCTGAAGCTTTGTTGCTGTACGGTTCTGGTGATGTGAACTTAGTACGCCGTCTGATTGAAAATGTGGAAAACCTCGAACAACGCCGTGTCGAAATCCACAAACTGAACAGTATGGTGGCATTGTCGGAGGCATTAACCTGCCGTCGTCGTGTGTTACTGGGATATTTTAGTGAAGAACGCGAAGAAGACTGCGGCAATTGTGACGTCTGTCTTGACCCACCTGAAACTTATGATGCATCCGATTTCTCTCAGGCGGCGGTGCAATGTGTTCGTGATGCTAAGGGTGACTTTGCCATCGGCTATATTGTCGATATTTTACGTGGTTCAAAAAACGCACGTATTTTAGCCAATAAGCACGAACGTTTAAAAATGCATGCTTTTAATAAAACCATTAATGTCGATGAATGGATGGCGATTTTACGTCAACTTGTACATCAAGGTTATTTTACACAGGATGTGTCTCGCCGTGGTGCGCTAACCATTAGCAAAAAAGGGCGCGCTTTATTGCGTGATAATACCCCTGTTATCCTCGCTCGTTACCAACCAGGTATTAAGCGCAAGCTTAAACGTTTTAGTCAAGGACGTAACGAAGCGCTGTTTAAAAAGCTCGTTGAAGTACGTGATTTTTTGGCGGAACGTGAAGAAGTAGCACCCCATACATTATTCAGCGATGTCACATTGACCGAAATGAGTCAAATCAATAAGGTCACTGATGAGGCACTGTTGCGCCTCAGCGGCATGGGACAGCACAAATTCGATGCTTACGCGGCGTTTTTCCGTCCCGTGTTGGAACAATATGCCCGCGATGAGGCAGCCAAAGAGACTGGCAAGGGCCAGCACGCGCTCAAGCTGATGGCAAAAGGGTCATCCCCAACCGATGCGCAGGGGCATACATGGGCATTGTACCGTAAAGGTAACACCCTTGAGGCAATCGGAGCAGCATTAGGCGTAAGTGAAAAGACCGTACTCAATCATTATATTGCATTGGTTCGCGGCGCTTACCATATTGATGTACCAAGCTTAGTAGAAGATTTTGAGACGGTCATGGAAGAGTTGGATGATGCTGATCCTTACGCCTCTTTGTCCGAACTCAAAAAAGAGCTAAGCATTGACCTCAGCAACGAGATGTTTCGCCTAGTCCTAGCTTGGCGCGAAGCCATTGGCGTAAACTAAGCCTGATCGTTCGTTGACGCAGGAGCAGATCAAAGTCTGCTCCTGCCATACTTATAGTGTGGTTTCGCTTGGCAGCGCGATGAATACAGTTGACCACAAACAGCAATATGACAGCATACGCTGCACATTGACTTTAAGCGGGCATGGTATAACGGTATTACCTCAGCTTCCCAAGCTGATTACACGGGTTCGACTCCCGTTGCCCGCTCCAGTCATGGCTTTTTGCTATACTAACGGTGTTGATGTTCCTGCTGATCATCAGCGGTAATCACGCGGTTTCTTCCGCCTCGTTTAGCTTGGTAAAGTGCATCATCGGTGCGTTGAATTAAATCATCCAGTGATTCATAATCAATGCGTAGGGCAACGCCAAAACTGGCGGTAATGGCCTCCTCGGTCATAGGGTATGGCCATGATAGTGATTCAATACTGGCGCGCAGACGTTCAGCAAAACGATTACTGTTATGCTCTGCTGTACCGGTGCAAAAGGTGATGAACTCTTCACCACCAAAGCGTACGGGAATATCACCAGAGCGGCAGTTTTCCAACAAGCAGGCGGCGATTTTCTTCAATACAATATCACCTTGTGGATGACCATAGGTGTCATTAACACGTTTGAAATGATCAATATCCATCATCACAGCGGAGATGTTTTTATTTTTGTTGCGATCATCTTGCTCCAGTAGCGTTTGCATCATATCTTGCATATATACACGGGTGAATAGACCTGTTAAAGGGTCACGAATAGCGCGGGCATAAATCTCCTCCCGTTTTTTATCCATATCGCGAAAAATCATTTCGCGTTCAATCGCCACTTGCAATGGCAGCATCATTTGCTCCAATAGGCGTTTCAAGTGTGGTTCGGACGGCTGCTTCTGCGCTAGTTCAATTTGCACCACTGTGTTGATGCTACTTTCTTCATCGTGAAGTCCATGTTGGGCATTGAGTGGAACAAAAATGTAGTGTTTGTCATGTGTTTTGTCGTGTGCGAACACATAAGGTTGATCGTTTGATTGTGGGTTGTCCAACCATGTACTGATGACTTCAGGCATTTCGTAGGAAACGCCTCTGTAACGATTTCGACTATGGAAATAAAGCACTTGATTCTGTGCATCACGCACATGAAAACTCAACGAAGTCGCCTCAATTTCACCGCTGATAATATCTAACAAGCCTTGGGCAATTTCTTTAAAATCACGGCATACCATCATGGTGCGGGTGATTTTTTTTAGTGTTTCATTAAAACGCGATAGCTTTTGTATATCACTTTCACGCCCCAGCAGCATATACAAGCCGCAGTCCAACCCTTTGAGGTAGTCTATACATGTTTGAATCAGCGGCTGTGGGATGATTGAACCATGCTGCGGTGCAATCATTTTCATCGGATAGCGTTCCATTTCAGTCACAGCAAACTGAAGAATTTCGTTACTCGGCATATAATGCTGATGAAATGGCTTCATCGCTTCCAAATACGAAGTGTCTTTAGCGAACAAACAAAACTCTTTCGTCAAACCACCAAAAAGGTCGCTGGAAAACATGACCTTACTCGCATGGTCATAGGTGACAAAAGCGCCAGGAAAATGAGCGTATGGTGTAAACACAAATTCCAAAGTACGGTCTTCTAGCTCCAGCTTCCAACCATGTTCATCCACCAACCAAAAGGGCATAGCAAGGTCATAGTGACGCAGCAACATTTTAGCCCGCCAATGCGTTACCAGCACAGCATCCTTATGGGTGTTTAAAGCATCAACTAACGGCATAGCTCCTGCAATATCAGGGTCTTGATGTTGGCAAATAAAATAGCGGATGTGGCTGATAAGTAGGTGTGCATAAGTCTTTTGACAATTTATTGCGCCGAATATTTCGTGAAAGTCAAGGCATGAAAACGGCGCATATTGTTAATATATAACGTTTTTCATAACGAAGAATATCGCGCGAATAGGCAAGCTAGAAATGTTAAAAGACTTTTGTGCACCTACTTAGAAATGACTTCTTCAATCTTTCTCAGGGTGTGCGCGAAGGTGAGTTTAGAACCAGGGTCAATCAACACCGAATGTTCACCCTGTTCAATTAAATACACATGACATTGAAAAGGGTCATCCTCTTGCACATGCCCTACCCACCAAATGCGTGGAGCAAGCTCCACCGCATGGTTGTGATCAATCACAACAGGCAGGGTCATGACTTACTTTCCCCCGGTTGTTCACTTTGCATAGCGCGGAATATATAGCCTGCAATGGCACCAAGAATCCCAGCACCGGCAGTTAATTGCTGATCTGTTTCTACCACCAATACCATAAATACCGTGGCAAAAATAATTAGATTCAAACCAATGATATTTACATACTCTTTGCAGCCTTCACGGCGCATGAACTGCAAAAGCATAATAAAAGTAATCAACCAGACCGCCGCCAATAATGTGGTCGTCCACAATTGATTATTCGCTTGATTGGTGATGACATTCGCTTGTATTTGCTGCTGCTGCATCCATGTATTGAGTTCACTGCGGTTAACTTGCACGATGTCAGGCAGCGCTGAAAGTTTACTTACAGGCGTAGCAATAATGGGGGCGGCAACAGGAGGAAGCGAAGAGGCAGCAGGTGCATCTTCTGTCATCTGTTCACCAACAGCCACCACCGCATTCAATGCAGCGTCAATCGCCGCCTCATCCATGGCTTCATTCGCTAAACTTACATTAGTAATCGTGCAGCATAATAGTAGAATGAATAGATGTTTCATGGTTGTCCACCATCTTTTTTGAGTTTCTCACATAAAACAATGAGGTTATTATAGTATTTCATCACGTTTGTTTTTCCCGCTTGCTTCGCAGCTTGACGCTTATCTTCAAATCTTCCCTGCCACGCTTTTAATTTTTCCAAGGGTAAACTCGAGAGTAATTTTTCCACTTTATTGAGTATGACTGTATGTTTTTCTTTTTTCACAACAGGTGCAGCTTGAACAGGCTCAACCGCTTGAGGTGCGATGTCTGCAATGGGTTGTTGCTGTATGGGAGGGGGTAACGCGGTTTGTTGCATTTGCGGCACAGTCATCTGCTGTTGTATGGTGCCAAATTTATTTAATGGTGCTGCATGGAGCGAAAATGGCAAACATGCCAAATAAACCATTATGCTCACGTAAACTATTTTCATCATCAGCCTCCTGAGTGCCGAGTGTTACGCCTTGGCTAACACCACAGAAGCCATACTATAAACAACCTAGTAAAAGCTGCAATCCAGTTTATTTCTTTCCGCATTAAGCGGCGCGGAAGAAATAAATTACCAAAAACAACGCGCGTGGTGAATCAGATGCCCTTCTAGGGTGGGACGATCAATCATGACACCTTCGTGACGTAACGATGTGACGGGGGCATCGCGCATGCCGCAGGGTATGATACCGCTGAAATGGTTGAGGTTGGTGTTGTTATTCAGAGCGATACCGTGAAAGGTGATCCAACGACGGCAACGCACGCCAACAGCCGCTATTTTATTGTTACCAAGCCATACACCGATTCCACGAGGTGAGCGTTCTCCGTGTAAACCGAGGTCACTTAACGTATTGATGACCATCGCTTCAAGTTGTTGTACATGACGATGTAAATCGCGCGCCTCGCGCAGGTCGGCAATCATGTAGCACACCAATTGACCTGGCCCGTGGTAGGTGACTTCGCCGCCCCGACCTGTGTCGTGAACGGCAACGTCGGCATCGTCAAAGTGGCGTTGTAATACATCGCTGGGCTGAGCGGATGTGCCAAGGGTAAATACGGGCGGATGTTCGGTAATAATCAGGGTATTGCCACAGCGCCCTGCCAGCAGATCAGCGACGATGCTTTCTTGCTCTTGTACTGACTCGGGGTAGTCCTGACGTTCGTGCCGAATAACCCGCAAAGTCACGGTAACCATTTACACCGCCTCTGTTTTTTCGCCCTCAAGGCGAAAGCGCGCAGTTTACGTTTTGGTAAATGAGCACTTTCAACGCAGAGGGCGGGAAAACCAGCGGTGGGTAGTGAATGGTTACAAGTCATGAACGATCGCGGCGTAGTAATACCAAGCACGCACCGCCGGCACTATTGGGTTCAAGAATGGCAGCTAACACATGGTGGGCGCATGGGCCGTGTTGTAAATCGTGGTACACCGCTTGCTTTAATACAGGGCGATTCGAAGAGTGCATGCCACGCCCATGAATGACCCGCAAAACGCGCTGACCTTGCTGACTAGCGGTGTGAATAGCCTTGCGGAGTTGCTCTAAGGATGGTTCACGGTGCATGCCATGCAAATCTAAGGTCGTGGCAATCGGTGGTTGCCCTGCTGCCAAGCGTCTCACGACCACCGAGGAGACGCCATTGGCGCGTAAGCTCCACGGTTCGGGCTGTGATGCAGGTGCGTGTCGGGACGCACTATTATTGATAGGCGCAGTTTGTGGGCTTGCTTCTCGTCTTTGTTTAATCACATCCCGCGCTTTAGGTGGTTGCTGCGTGCTCTGTCTGTGTTTATTGCTGCTGATAGGGGCAACTTCACGCATAGCCGAAGCAAAAGGATCATCGTCATCGATTGCCATTATTCACAACCTTGAGGACGAGCAAGCAGCATTTTCAGGGCATCTTGTGGTGTTGTTTGATCGTTTAATACTTGTTGAACGGCAAAGGCAATGGGCATATCGACCTGCAACTTCGTCGCCAATTGACATACGGCGATGGTAGTGCGTTCACCTTCGACGACCTGCCCTATTTGTTCTCTTGCGGTCGCGGCTCCTAGCCCTTTCGCCAACGCCATGCCAAAACGACGATTGCGCGACAAGCCACCCGTGCAGGTCAATACCAAGTCACCAAGCCCAGAAAGACCGGCCAACGTTTCGGGTTGCGCACCACACCGCAGTGATAAACGAGTAATTTCTGCCATACCGCGTGTGACCAATGCAGACATCGCATTATGCCCTAACTTCATGCCTTCGGCGATTCCCGCAGCAATGGCAATGACGTTTTTTAGGCTGCCACCCAATGCTACGCCTGCTAAATCGGTACTGTGATAAATGCGAAAGGTACTGTCATCAAAAAAGGATGCGGCAAAATCAGCCGTCGCTAAATCATGCGCTGCCATGGTAATCGCGGTGGGCATGCCGCGTGCGACTTCCAGTGCAAAGGATGGCCCTGATAACAAAGCGGTACGCGCTTTGCCGACATGACGAATCAGGCATTCATCCATGCGTTCGGTGGTACCGGGGAGTAAGCCTTTAGACGTTGCAATCAACAAACGCTCATCATGCTGCAAACGCGCTAAAAATGGCGTTACCGCTGCACAAGGTACGGATAAGACAATCACTTCAGCATGATCCAGCACCTCATGCAGCGCGGACGATGGCACAAGGTGTGGTGGTAACGAAATACCTGGTAAGTAACGATGATTTTCACCATCACGCAACATGCTTTGGGCATGTTCCTCGGTGCGTGTCAGTAGCGAAACATTACGCCCACTACGCGCCAACACCATTGCCAAAGCCGTACCCCACGAGCCAGCCCCCAGTACCGCGACTTTAGTGTGCATGGAGATACTTCCAAGGTATATGTGTGAATGTCAGGTGGATGCTGTTGCTGATACGCATGGGTGACTAAATACTCCTTTCAGGCTAAATGATTGATACCTTTTATTTTTTTATAACGCATGAAATTATGCTAATCCGTTATTTTAATGCGAATCTTTTCTATGCGGCGCGGACTGGCTTGTTCGATACTCAGGCTTAAACCATCCAGTTGAATGTCTTCGCCTTGCTGTGGAATTCTACCCGTGTGGGTAATGACCAGCCCACCCAATGTATCAAAATCCCCCTCCAACAAATGTTTAGGCAGGGTGATGGTATCTTCTAAATCTTCGATGCGCACACGCGCAGAAACCAAAATACCGTTCTCTGTGTGGCGAATGTCTTGCTGCATGTCCTCTTCTTCTTCAGCACTGAGTGGTCCAAAAATCTCCCCCAGCAAATCAGACAACGTAACCAATCCTGCTGTGCCACCGAATTCATCGCGCACAATGGCAGCATGGCTTTGCGAGCGCATGCGTGACAACAAACTACTAACTTTTTCTAGCTCGGAGACCCAAATGGGTTCTAGCACCATCTCCGCCAATGGCGGTGTGCGTTGTTCCACCAAGGCTGCAAACAGTTCGCGAATGTGGATGATGCCAACAATATGATCCAGCGAACCATCTACCACAGGCATACGTACGATATGTGCTTGCAGCATTTTTTCGCAGGTTGCTTGCACAGTAGCATGTTGGTCGATGTACACAATATCGGGGCGTGGTGTCATGATCTCACGCACGCGGATTTCATGAAAATTGATGAAACTTTCTAAGGATTCGCGATCCTCTTCCGAGCTAATAGCTTCGGCGCGGCGGATGATGGTAAGCAGCTCTTGTTCATCGCGACCTGGGCGCAGCCGTTTAATTTCACGTACGCGCCAGCGTTCCTGCATATTTTTGAATCGTTTAAACATCGGTGGGATAGGGATCATGCAGACTCAAGGCAGCCATGCAGCGGCGTTCTAAGGCTTGCATCTCCTGAGCATCGTCGTCATCAATATGGTCGTAGCCCAGCAAGTGCAACACGCCATGAACCAGCAAATGCAGCAGATGATCCAGCAGCGGAAGCCCCAGCCGTTGCGCTTCATCGGCGACAAAAGGCAAAGCCACCACAATATCGCCCAGCGGAATATGGGGGTCGAAGTCAGGCGCATCTTGCATGGGGAAGGAGAGCACATCCGTCACCGCGTCTTTGTGCCGCCATTCGTTATTGAGTTGTTGCACCGTGGCGTTACTGGCGATGCTTAGGCATAGCGGCGTAGCCATCATTTGCGGCATAGCGATAGTTTGCAAGGCTTGTTTCACCGTGTGTTCGATGGCTTGCACCCATTCCGTAGAGCGTGGTTCGTCGCCTTCGACGTCATCATCGACGATGATTTCTAGCCCTGTCATCCCTTATCTTTCCCATCTTGTTCGTAAGCCCTGACGATATGCTCCACCAAACGATGGCGCACCACATCATGCGCTTCTAAATAGCAGATGCGTACATCCTTGACGTTACGCAACACATGAATGGCATGCTGCAAACCACTTAAATGATCGTGTGGTAAATCAATTTGGGTAATATCGCCCGTCACCACCATGCGCGAGGAAAAACCAAGGCGAGTAAGGAACATCTTCATTTGCGAACGGGTAGTATTTTGCGCTTCGTCCAAAATCACAAAGGCATCGTTCAAGGTGCGCCCGCGCATATACGCCAAGGGGGCGATTTCGATGCGGCGTTGCTCCATCAAAGCGAGCATTTTTTCATTGCCTAACATATCGGACAAGGCATCAAACAAGGGCGTTAAATAGGGGTCAACTTTTTGTTGCAAATCGCCAGGCAAAAAGCCTAAACGCTCGCCTGCCTCCACCGCTGGGCGCGTAAGAATAATGCGCTCCACCGTACCGTTATTTAAGGCCGCTACCGCAGCAGCTACTGCAAGATAGGTTTTCCCGCTCCCTGCTGGGCCAACAGCAAGCGTCAACACGGATGATTGCATCGCGCACAGGTAACGATTTTGATTGGGGGTTTTGCCACTAATCAAGCGGCGCGCTGCTTGAAAGCTGATCTTAGCAGGCAAGCTATCAGGCGTGGTATCAACGGTTTCGGCGCGGTATGACCGTAAGGCTGATTCCATCACAGATTCACTGATTACACCATGTTCTGCGGCTGATTTGAACTGCTGAACCATTTGAATGGCTACCGTAGCTTGCGCACCTTCGATCCACCAATCACCCGCATGACCATAAAACAGTACCTGCAAGGCATCTTCAATACGGTTGATATTGTGTTGTTCAGGCCCACACAGGTGGCGAATTGCAGCGGCAGACCAATCATCCAAGCTAAGATGCAATTTATTTTCTGATTCAGTCATCTTTAATCACCAATTCACCGCGTAATGATTGCCCGTAGGCGGTGGTAATGCGAACATCCACCAACTGCCCCACCAAACGCGGCTTGCCGCTAAAGTGGACGATTTTAAAATCTTCCGTGCGCCCCTGTACATCACCTTCGTTCTTGCGACTCGTTTTTTCCACCAGAACCGATTGCACTGTACCAAGCTGGCGTTGCAGCGAGGCGGAACATAGTTCCGACATCAACGTAAGCAGCCGTTGCAGCCGTTCATCTTTCACTACTTCGGGAATATTATCGTCACTGTCTGCCGCTGGTGTACCTGGGCGCGCCGAGTATTTGAAGCAATAGGCAAAGTCATAGCCCACTTGCCGCACCAGATCCAAGGTTTGCTCAAAGTCTTCGTCCGTTTCGCCTGGGTAACCAATGATGAAGTCGGATGACAGCGCGATATGCGGGCAATGCTTACGCAGGGCAGCAATCGTATGAAAATAGGTTGCCCGATCATGACCACGGTGCATCGCTTTAAGCACACGATCCGAGCCACTTTGCACAGGCAGATGAATAAACGGCATCAATACAGGGATTTCAGCAAAGGCACGCGCCAAATCTTCGTTCATCTCCATCGGGTGACTGGTGGTGAAGCGCAGGCGTTTGAGTCCTTGCAACTCACTCAAGGCATAGAGCAGCATGGTAAAATCCCACTCTTCGCCATCAGGGCCAGCAGCGCGGTAACCGTTCACGTTCTGCCCCAAAAGGTTGATTTCGATACAACCTGAATCCAAAATGCGCTGACAGTCAGCCATCACATCAGCGACAGGACGAGAAAGTTCTGATCCTCGCGTGTAGGGAACGACGCAAAAAGTGCAGAACTTATCGCAGCCTTCCATGATGGTGACAAAGGCGGAAATGCCTTGCTTCAGTCCATCTTTTGCCTTGGGCAGGTGATCGAACTTCTCAATTTCGGGCATATCCGTATCAGTCACGCGCACGCGCTCACGACGGATTTTGTTAATCATGGCGGGCAAATGATGGTAGGACTGCGGGCCGAACACGGCATCGACATACGGTGCGCGGCGTTGAATGCGCTCACCCTCTTGCTGTGCCACACAACCACCTACGCCGATAATAAGCGCTGGTTTCTTGAGCTTCAACAGGCGGTAACGCCCTAATTCGGAATAGACTTTTTCTTCAGCCTTCTCACGCACCGAGCAGGTGTTCATAAGAATAACGTCCGCTTCTTGCGGCGTAGCAACCAAACGCAGCCCATAGGCTTGTTGCATAAGATCAACCATACGGGATGAATCGTACTCATTCATCTGGCAACCGTAGGTTTTGATAAACAGGGTATCAATTGAGGTGGGGGTATTTTGACTTTTCATGGGTGGGGCAATGCTAAAAACTTGTGGCACTTAGGCAAGCTGCAAGGCATAAAAGAGCCCTAGCCTGAATTATTACATGAGCAATGCCGTTTAAATCAATGGTGTATGTGTTGTGGGGTTTCGTGGCTTTGTTGGGGTTCGCTTCGCTCTACCCAACCGGGACTGGGTCCGCTTGATGTTTATGTGCTAGGCTTGCGCCTTTAATAGGATTATTCGGAGTGTTTTCAGCTATGTCTCTTATCACCTTACGCTGCCCAGAATGCGGTTCATCAGAACATAAAGAGCAAAGACGCTATACC
>JAUZQP010000122.1 GCA_030950965.1 Mariprofundaceae bacterium | reverse complement strand
AAACCTGTTCGGTCAACAACTTTGACTCCCCACGCGGTCTCTAGGTTGCGTTGTTGCACGGGTGATAATTGATGATCGACAAAGGCAACTTCCGCTTCCTTGGCTTCCATCCATTGCCCCAGTTGTTCCACTTGACCGCTGCCTAACAAGCTACGCGGCAGTAATTGCCGTACAGTGACGCTTTGACTGCCGATACATTGGCAATGACTGGCAGCAATCAATTGGGTGAACTCATCACAGCGCGCTTGCCATGCACTGTCGGTACGCGGCGAAGAGGCGAGACGCGGATGAATACTGACAGCGAGGTCAGGGGTGGGCGTTAATTCGTATGTGATAGTAAATAATCCTCAATGGTGGTATTCGAGCCCATAGCCACGGCTTCGAGTTGATGGCGAAACCATGTCTCTTGCCGCTTAGCATAGCGGCGGGTGGCAGTCATGCCTTGTTCTATGGCTTCATCCAAGCTGCAAGCACCATCAAGATGCTGCAATAGTTGACGGTAGCCGACGGCACGCATGGCAGGATGATCGTCAGCACAAGTCGTGCCAGCCAGCCATCGTGCCTCTTTCAACCAGCCCTGTTCCATCATCTGATGAAAACGCTGGGCAATATCTTGGCGTAATTGCGGGCGCGGTTTTTGCAGTACCAATACAGGGCAATGCACCGGTGGGGCAGGGGATTTTTGTTGCTGCCAATCACTAAGCGGCACACCTGTGGCTTCAAACACCGACAAGCCACGCAACACGCGCTGACTGTCTGCCACGGCTAACTGCTGTGCCAACACAGGATCCACCGCCTGCAACGCTGCATGCAGCGCAGCATGACCTTCCTGCTGCAAACGTGCGCTTAACGCTTGCCGAATGGCTTCATCCACGGCAGGAATCTCAGCAATCCCCGATAGCAAAGTGCGCAAATAAAATCCCGTACCACCGCAAATCATCGGCGTACGTCCAGCACTATTTTCTTGTTGAATGCACAACCGTGATGCTTCTGCCCAATCCGCAGCGGAACAAATCTGCGGCAATTCCACGGTATCAATCAAATAATGTGGCACACGCTGGCGGTCTGCTGCGCTGGCTTTAGCCGTGCCAATATCCAAATCGCGATACACCTGCATCGAATCGCAACTGATGATGGTATTGCCCGTTCGTTCTGCCCAGCGCAAAGCGAGTGCAGATTTACCCGTGCCAGTGGCTCCGACTAAGGCAATCGCGTGCAACATGGTCGTTTCACTCATCGCTGCATACGCTCTTTGAGACGAGCAAGTTTTTCTTTCGCATCCTGCCAATCTTCGCGTACACTACGGTTATTGAATAGGGGAGCGCACTCCTCACACACCATGCGGCGCACCATTAACACCCACAACGGACTGAGCATCAAAGTCATGGCAATCACCACAATCGCCATGTGATAGCCTTCATCACTTAAAATACCTTGTGCCATGCCCAGCGATGCCAATAAAAAGGAGAGTTCGCCAATTTGACTGAGCAGACCGCCCGTCAGCAAGGACATGCGCCAGCTTTCGCCCAGTAAACGCAAAATAATGGTATTGATACCTGAATTCAAGATAAAAACTGCCAGCGTCAATAATGCCAAAATTCCCAGGTGATCGAGCACAAAGTGCATATCCACCAGCATGCCGATAGAGAGGAAAAAAATCGCCACAAACACCACATACAAAGAGTGCAGGTGCTCTTCCACCCAGTGGCTTTGATCAGAAGAGCGCAGCAATAAACCAGCCAAAAACGCCCCGAATGGAGCGGATAGCCCGATCACAGCGGTCAATGAGGCGGCAGCAAAACAGAGTAACAAGCCAAGCATGATTTTTTGATCAATGCCTGTTTTAAGGGGTAGTGGAATTTTCCAATGGGGATTGCGCAATAACCAGACGACACCCGCCATCAACAACCCACCACCAACGACTTGCATCAAGACTTGATGCATCGCCACAGGTTCTGACCCCAGACTGCCCAAAACAATCATAATCGGAACAATCGCCAAATCCTGCATCAGCAACACGCCCAAGGCATTTTGACCGAAGGTGGTTTCCATTTCATCATTGGCTTTGAGCAGGGTCAGCACCACGGCAGTAGAACTCATGCTAATAATAAAACCGTACAACAGCCCAGCCTGCCACGTCCAACCAATCAACCACGCGCCCAACGAGCACACGCCCACACTGATCGTCAACTGTGCCATCGTACCCAGCACAGCCACACGCCAGCCAGCCAAGAGGCGCGGCAAGGAGACCTCCATGCCAATAAAAAACAGCAGCATAATCACGCCAAGCTCGCCCATAATATCCAGCAGTTCACGATCATGAACCAGACCGAGTGCCGAAGGCCCTACCAACAAACCTGTCGCAATATAAGCCACTGCAGCTGGTATTTTGGCCTGCCGGAGTAGTAAAGCAAATATCAGCGAAAAGCCAATAATAGCAACAATGCTCAATAATATGCTGTTAATTTCCATGAGCCAAGCCTACACAGAAGGAAGCTTTCATCCAATCCTTGGAGCCACTTGCAAAACTCGCGAGCGGCGATTTGCTTCCCCACTTCGGCTTCCCGTTTAAGGTGGGACAGCGCGTAGGGCGGATACGGCTGCGCGGGGCCTTATCCGCCCTCCGACCAACGTTGTACCGTCTTAAAAGGAAAGCCCAGCCTCCTAGCATCAACCAAACATGCGAAAATGTGCCGATGCAATCATCAGCAACAACATGGGTAAAGATAGTAGGGTGTTAATGCGTGATGCGATCAAAGCCTTCTTGCCAGCAGCAGCCTTTTCGTCAGCTGTGGCTTCAACCATGCCAATGATCTTTTTCTGATTCGGCCAAATGACAAACATAACATTTGCCCACATAATAACGGCAAGCAATGCACCGATGCGAATATCCCACCCAGCACTGGCACCAAGCTGCGCAAACAGAACAATACCAAACAATAACGTTAAGTTCGCACCCATGCGGAACAGGTACAAGGCACGGCGCACAATACTACCGTCAGCGAACAATTCAGCTTTGGTAGAAGCAGACAACGAAGCCATCGCGGGGACTTGCACAAAGTTGAAATAATAGAGCAAGCCAATCCACAAGATACCCGACAGAACGTGCAGCCAGCGCGCACCGTCGAACAGGCTGGGGATGTTACCCGTTGTGCCAGCGGCAATACCGACCATGGCAATAGTCAGCAACACACTGGCGATCAGTGTGAGTTTATGATCTGTTAGAATTTTCATCGTTAGAACCTCCGATAATTGAATGCGCTAAATCCTAGCGTAACAAGGGGACATAGTATAATGTTGCATCCTAGGAGGCTGTCCGAGAATAGAGACCGTAGCGAGGGATTCCTATTCTCGGACAGCCTCCAAGGAGATAACAATGATTAAAGCGTATGCAGCCTTTGAACCCAAAGGTGAATTGAAACCATTTGAATATGACCCTGGCGCATTGGGTGCAGAGGAGGTCGAAATTGATGTCGCCTTCTGCGGCATCTGCCATTCTGACTTAAGTGTGATTGACAGTGAATGGGGCGAAATGCCCTACCCTGTGGTGGCAGGGCATGAAGTGGTAGGAACCATTGCCAAGCTCGGCACGAACGTAACTGGTTTAACCGTGGGGCAAACCGTGGGTTTAGGTTGGCACGCAGGTTATTGTGGTGCTTGCTCGCCGTGCGAATCAGGCGACCACAACCTGTGTAACACGGCAACGGCTACCATTATGGGACATCACGGTGGTTTTGCTGAGCAAGTGCGCGCCCAAGCGAACAGCGTTGTGCCTATTCCAGAAGGAATTGATCTGGCTTCAGCAGGGCCGTTGTTTTGCGGTGGCGTGACGGTGTTTAACCCCCTAGTTCAATTCGATGTTAAGCCAACTGACAGGGTGGCAGTGATTGGTATTGGCGGTTTAGGCCATATGGCATTGCAGTTTTTTAACGCATGGGGCTGCCAAGTGACAGCGTTCACCTCCAGCGAAGCCAAGCGCGAAGA
>JAUZQP010000121.1 GCA_030950965.1 Mariprofundaceae bacterium | reverse complement strand
GCAATCACATCGGTCAGCAGTTGGTAATGCTGCCCGTGATTGAGTTGCCCAGCATAGCTTTTACAAGCATTGTATAACACACGCTTTTCAAAGCCTTCGACGTTCAGCACCTGCATTTCGATGATGTAGGACTTACCCTGTTCATCGCGGGCGCGCACATCCAAGTAGGTATCCTTCATACCCTTGATTTTCGGAGCTAAATACGGATCAATAATTTCCACTTCAGCAATGCGGTAGGGCGACTCCAAGCACAAAATAGCATTGAGGAAGCTCAATAAAATATCCGCGCTTTCAGCCGAGCCAAAAATACGTTTGAAGGCAAAGTCTGTTTTAGGGTTCAAAAACTGCATGGGAGAGCTCGTCGTGGATAATAAGTAGCTGACCATAAGTCTTGCGGCTTATGTCTTGTGGCAGTAATTCCCAGCTAGCACCAATCTTTGCAACGCAAACGAATACCTGCACATGCACAGTCCGCTAACAATGTACTTATACCGCGTTGCAAACGTGGGTGTTGCCAATGGGGTAGTAGATCGGCTAAGGGCAGCAACACAAAGGCACGCGCATGGGCTTCGACGTGCGGTAAAGTCAGCCGTTCATCGTGGTAACACTGACCTGCATAATCAATCATATCCAAATCCAACGTACGCGCTCCCCAGTGTACAAGTCGCTCACGGTGGCACGACTGCTCGATAGCGTGCAGCGCATCCAGCAAAGCCAAGGGCGGCAAATGAGTATGCAGCAGCAAGACCGCATTATCATAATCATCTTGATCTTGTGGCCCGATGGGCGGTGTACGGTAGACGGGGGAAGTAGCCGCCACATGGCAACCATCCAGCGCGTTCAACGCATCCCTAGCAGTACGAAAATAGGGTAATACATCGCCGATATTACCACCTAAAGCAATCACCGCCTGCTGACTTTTTGTAACCATTCACTCCCCCTATCACTGGTTTTCCGCCCTCTGCGTTAAAAGTCCTTATTTAGGTAACTCGCCATAAATAATCTTCTATCATTACTTGGTTATCAAGGATGACTGTTTTTCTTCCAGCGTTTGCCACTGCTGATAAGCTGCTATTAAACTTTGCTCAATCACATGCAGCCGCTGTTGATCGTTACGGCACGCCTCGTTGTCTTTTTGAAAGTAATCAGGATCGCAAAAACGCTCTTCAATGGTTGCCTTCTCTTCTTCCCATGCCTCAATCGTGACGGGTAGTGAGTCCAAAGCCTGCTGATCTTTGTAAGATAACTTGGCACTTGCGGTTTTACGTGATGCAACAGGGGTAGCAGCAGTGTCTGTTTTGGTAGCTGCGTTAGTGATTTTCAACGCAGCATCCCGCCGTTCACGCCATCCTAAATAATCGGAGTAACCACCCAACACATGCTGAATATGCCCGTCACCTTCAAACGCCAAAACTTGCGAAGCCACACGATCCATAAAGGCGCGATCATGGGATACTAAAATCACCGTCCCTTCGTAACGTGCCAAAGCTTGCTCTAAAATCGTCAGCGTACCAATATCAAGGTCATTGGTTGGCTCATCCAAGATCAATACATTGGCAGGTTCGAGCAATAAACGTGCCAGCATCAAACGGCCGCGTTCACCGCCCGAAAGAGCATCTACAGGTGCGTTTAATCGCTCTTTATCAAACAAAAAGTCCTGCATGTAACTCACGACATGACGCGGTTCTTTGCCTGCAATATGCACATATTGCCCACCTTGTGGCAGTAATATATCTTTAATTTTCTGCTTCGGATCGAGGTGACGCAACTGCGTTAAATAGGCAGGGATCAAACGCGTTCCCTGACGAATATGCCCCTCATCAGGCTCAATGTTCCCCAACATAATATTGAGCATGGTTGTCTTACCAATGCCATTGGGGCCTAGCAAGCCCACACGATCTCCCGCCATGATTTTGTGATTAAAACGACGTGCCACAACGATGTCGCCAAACGCATGGCTGATGTCGACTGTTTCGATTAACATCTTCCCAGGCTTAACGCCGCAAGCTACGCGCAGTGCCACATCCCCCGCACGCAACCGGCGTTCGCTGCGTTGTTTACGCAAATCTTCTAAGGCACGCACGCGACCTTCATCACGCGTTCGCCGCGCTGGAATACCGCGACGAATCCACCGCTCTTCATTCGCCAGCAGTTGGTCAAAACGCCGATGCTGGCGCTCTTCGGTAACTAATTCTTCCGCCTTTTTATCGAGGTAGTCAGCGTAAGTTCCGACGTATGTACGTAATGTGCCGCGATCTAACTCAACAATCCCTTCAGCGACAGCATCCAAAAAGTAACGATCATGGGTGATGAACACCACCGCGCCTTGGAAGTCGGCAATAAAGTCTTCCAGCCATTCAATGGAACCCACATCAAGGTGATTGGTCGGCTCATCCAGTAAGATAACATCAGGCTCCGTCACCACCGTAGCTGCCAAAGCAACACGGCGCAACCAACCACCTGAGAGCGTAGCAACATCCGCATCGGGATCTAAACCAAGGCGAGAGATCGCCGTTTCGATACGCACTTGCAGTTGCCAAGCATTTTCATGCTCCAATATTTTTTGCGCTTCTTCCAACTCATTCAACAGGGCTTCGGAGTAAGACTCTTCCATTTTTGCAATCAGATGGTGATACTTCTCCAGCGTTGCAGCCAGCTTGCCCACCCCCTCTGCCACAACATGGTAAACGCGCTGCCCACCTTCGTAATGAACATCCTGCGGCAGATACGCCACGCGCATCCCCTGACGAAGATGAACATCGCCGCTATCTGGTTCGACGATACTCGCCATGATTTTTAGCAGGGTAGATTTACCCTCGCCATTGCGACCAATGAAGCCGATACGCGCGCCTCGTTGAATGCTCAGGGAGGCATCATCCAGCAATACTTGCGAGCCGAAGGCTTTGTCAATATGGTTAAGGGTTAATAATGGCATGGCGGAATGCTAGGAGGCTACTCAAGAACGGCAAGCATTGCCCCCACCCTCAAACATAGTCATGCATGAGAATGAGAGAAGGAGAAAGCATCCTTGAACATATTTGTCACTGGAGGCAGTGGCTTTGTGGGTCGTCACCTTGTAGCTGCGCTATTGAATGACGGGCATCAG
>JAUZQP010000120.1 GCA_030950965.1 Mariprofundaceae bacterium | reverse complement strand
TGAGCCGTTTATTGGAAGATTTAAGTCATCGTGTTGCTGCTAATATTCAACATCGCATGAAGACACCATGATATGGCGAATTTTGCGTAACCATGCACCCCCCCACTGATTTTTCCGCCCTCTGCGTTGAAAGTGCTCATTTACCCAAGCGTAAACTGCGCGCTTTCGCCTTGATGGCGAAAAAACAGAGGGGGTGTGAATGATTACAATTTTGCTGCTGTCTGCCATGCTGATTGGCGCGTCCGAGGTGCAGGCTGGCGCAGATTCTGCGGATTGGTCAGGGCATAAAATTATTTTAACTTCACTGCAGAAACATCAGTATTACCCGTATGTTTTTGAACAGCAAACGATGATTTTGATGGATCAACACGGTCATCGCGACGTGCGCTCGGTGCGTCGTTTTTCACGGTTGGATGAGGATGGAACCGCACGCTTTGTTCTTGTGTTTGATTACCCCGAAGAGGTAAGCGGCGTGAGTTTGTTGGTCGAACAACAGCCTGAACAGGTAAGATCAAGCCAGATTTATCTACCAGCCTTCGGTAAACGTTTGATTCGCAGTGATAGCAGTCGTGCCAGCCAATATTTTATGGGTAGTGATTTTAGTTTGAGGCAGATCATGCCAGAGAAAATAGAGGACTATCATTACCAACGAGGGAAAGATTTGTCCATTCAAAAAACCCCCTATTTTCGCCTCACTGCATTGCCATTAAACGCGCTTATTGCGCGCAATGATGGCTATGCGAAACGAGAGTTACTGTTGCGACAAGATAATTTATGCATGGTTCGTGTGGATTATTTTAATCACCGAGGGCGGTTGTTCAAACGTCTCAGTGCCCATGATTTACAGCAGATCAATGGTCCGATGTGGCGAGCAAACATGTTACTGATGGAGGACTTTGAACGTCATCATAAAACGCTGATTAAAATTGAAAACCGTGTTTTTTCGCGTGATTATGTGCCACGTTATATTTTTACTGCCAAGTGGCTGATGGGAAATCATAAAATCACGCAAATTAATCGCTTATTGCAACAGGGAACGGGGAAAAATTAGGTGTGTAACATCACTTCACTATTTCTAATTTCCCTATTCACGCGACATACCCTGCATGATAACATGCAACATGATCATGCACACTTCGTGGGGCACTGATGTTTGAAAAAATATTTTTCGTTGGGATGCGTTACCGTGTCGTGACGCTGTTAATCCTATTGCTGATCACCGTGCTTACCTCGCTCGGCTTGCCAGAACTGCGTGTCGATACAGGTTTAGCCAGCTTGGTATCGGGACACGATCCGCACAAAGCAGATTATGATAAAATAACGGCTGAATTTGGCTCCGATCTGCAAACCGTGATCTATCTGCACGATGCTAAGTTGTGGACTCCTGAACGCTTGGCAACATTAGAGTCACTGCATTACGCACTCAAAGAGCTCCCTTTTGTTGAACGACTGGAAGACGTTTTTACCCTGCAAGTTATCGCTGGTAAAGATGGTGCTGTGGCAGCGCATATATTGTTAAAAGAGGCTCCCGATAGTATAGAAGCTGCCCAGAAAGCTAAACAAGAAGCACTTTATAACCCTCTGATTAAAGGTAACTTTGTTTCCTCTGATGGCAAATCAACAGCGATCATTTTGTCGATTCACCCAGACCCTCACGATCCTGACTTTGACCACCATGCGTATGTTGCGCTGGAACAGCTTATCAGCGCGTACCAACCACAGTTCGATGAACTGTTTCAAATGGGCGCGCCACGTTTGCATGCGGAACTTAAAACGATTCTATTTCATGATATGCGTTTTCTTGCGCCATTATCAGCGTCAGTATTGATGTTAGTCGTGGTGTTTTTTTTACGCAGTGGCACTGCGGCGGTTTTACCTTTAATCACCTCATTGCTGAGTTTAATATGGACGTTTGGCATCATGGGCTGGTGGGGTGTTCCGCTCAATATTTTATCAGTCATGTTGCCGTCCTTGGTGATTGTCATGGGTTCAACCGAATCTACCCACATGATTACCTCATACTTCCAAGGGTTAATTCGTCATAATCATGGTGAAGACAAAGCCCAAACCGTTGCCTCGGCCACGCGCTATATGATGCTGCACATGGCCGTTCCCACGGTGCTCACTGTAGCAACCACCGCCTTGGGGTTTGCCAGTAACATCTTGAATAACATTGGACTGATTCAAGATTTCGCCGTGGCTTCGACCTTGGCAATTAGCTTTAATGGCATCATCACCTTGCTGTTTGTGCCGTTGATTCTCCAGACTTTTGGACCAGGCTTTGATACGCGCCACAACAGTCAACGGTATCGTATTTCGCAGATGTTTACACACCTCTTTCAAGTGATTAAGGAGCGGTTTTATTACCTGTTTTTGTTTGCTATCGTGTTGTTGTGTGCCTTTTTTATTCAACAAGCCTCACGTATTCACGTCAGTAATGATCCGATGTCTTACCTTCAACCTTCGCACCCCTTGATTAAGGACAACGAAACGATTCACCGTCATTTATCGGGCATGAAGATATTTTTCATCACCCTAGAAGCAACACGAGAAAAAGCCTTCCTTGACCCCAAATATATTGATCGTATGGTTGAAATTCAAAGTTTTATCAACAGCCAAGGTGTGTTCGATCGCAGTACCTCTCTGGCAGATTATTTGGCACTAACCAACCGCGAACTTCACGATGGCAATCCCGAATATTATGTCGTGCCCCGCACCCGTGATTTAGTCGCGCAGTACCTCATGTTTTTCCACCGCACCGTGTTAGAGCCCTATGTCAGCCATGATTACCGCCGTGCTAATATCATTGTGCGGCACAATATCAGCGACTCGGATACCTTGAATCGTCATATCGAAGAGCTGCGTGAAGCGGCGCAAAACATTGCTGGTGTTGATGTGCATGTGTTAGTCAATGGCGAAAACTTGATGGTCAATGCAGCAACAGAAGACTTGCTGTGGGCGCAAATCGAATCCTTGCTCATACTTCTGTTGGTGATTGCTTTGCTGATGTCCATCATGTTCACATCTTTAAAGGGTGGGTTGGTGGCATTGGTTCCCAACTTGATTCCCATCACATTGATGTTTGGCATGATGGGTTTGATGGATATTTCGCTCAACCCTGGCACGGTGATGGTGGCAGTGGTGGCGATTGGAATCGCCATTGACGGTACGATTCATCTGTTTTCTCGCTACAACACTTTAACGCGCAAAGCATCGGACTATGATAGTGCTGTTCTCCACACCGTGCGAGAGGAGTCCACGCCGATGGTGGTGACGAGCTTGGCATTGGCACTGGGTTTTGCCATTCTAATATTTTCTGATTTTACGCTGGTTGCTCAATTTGGTGCACTGGCAGCGGCGACGGTGTTATTCGCACTCTTTTCCAATCTAATCATCACACCGATGATTATGGCTCGGGTTCGTTTGGTGAGTTTACATCAAATATTGTCGCTGCCGCTCAATATATCAAAGCTTGCTACCAGCCCACTGTTTCAGGGGCTATCACATTACGAAATACGTAAAGCGATTCTTATTTTTGAAAGTGTGCACTACCATCAAGGTGATGTGTTGATGAAGCGAGGGGAGACAGGCTGTAGCATGTTCATGGTTTTATCAGGCGAGGTGGAGGTGGTTTGTCATACAGTAGGCGACCACCCCCTTACCAATACCCTTAGCGAGGGCAGTATCTTTGGTGAAATTGGCTACACGCGAGAGCTTCCTCGTACCGTTAACGCCCGCGCACTGAAGGATGTTGAGGTGTTAATATTCAACTATCGGCGTATGAAGCGCGATCTTCAGTTTTTCCCTCAAATTGTTGCAAAATTGAATTTTAATATCAGTCGTATTCTTGGTGAACGGCTTGCTGATGTGGTTCAAAGGATGAAGGGCTGCGGAAAGCCTCCTAGCGACTAAACCACATTAATTGTGCTACTTGTGCTTGAAACATGGCAAGGCGTACCGCTTTATTGGGGATGTTGCGCAATTCAGTGGCAATGCGTTTTTTTTGCATGAGCGATACGGGGGAAGGCTGCGGTCTAGGTTCCTGTGCTGGAGCTACACCAGCATAAGGCCGCACGCGAGTGAAAATTTTGGCAATGCGCTCAACGCGGCAATGATCACTACACGCTTGCCGAATTTCCTGCCGTAAAAACAACACCTGTTGTGCAATCATGGAGTGATTGACTGCAATAATTAAATGAATACTACCATCGGCTTGCAACTGCGCTTCTTCGGGTTCCGTTACCGCCGCGAGCATCGGGCCGAGCATGGCTGCCCAGCTCCGACGCAAGCGAGCAAGAACAGCAAGCCGTTGCATGCGTTCTTCGCCCAGTAGTTGACCAATCTCTTGGTTGACGCGGTGCATAGTGCGTGGCGCGCTTACGCTAGGAGGCTGTCCGACCATAGAAGAACCTACTGCGGAACCCCCCATTTCGGCCATGATTCCCGTCTATTTTCGTTAAATAGACCCTGCTATTCGCCTCAAACAGCCGGAAATCATAACTCAAAATGGGAATCCCTCGCTACGGTCTCTATTGTCGGACAGCCTCCTAGCATGCTCAACACAGCTTCGGGTGGACGACCGATAGCAGCTTTGTCACCACACACCACGATGGGGCGTTCAATCAATATAGGGTTAGCCACCATGATCGCCAGTAGTGCGTCTCGCGTAAGGTCTTGACCTTGCACCTGTTCTTTAAATACATCTTCGCCACGTCGCATCAGATCCATCGGTTCCATCGTTAACTTATCTAAAAGTGCATCCAACTGTGTCGCAGAGGGTGGTTGCTTCAGGTATTCGATGATGGTGATAGCAATATGACGCTCTTGCAGTAACGCGAGCGTTGCCCGCGATTTACTGCAACGCGGATGATGGTAGATCTCAACCGTGGTCATGACCGCAACCATCGCCCTGGTGAACATGACCATGCGTCAGCTCTTCGGCAGTGGCATCACGAATAGTCATCACTTCTACATCAAAGTTCAATGTTTCACCCGCTAAGGGGTGGTTGGCATCAATGGTGATGTGCTTGTCATCGATGGCAATAACCGTAACCAGCTCTACACCATGTTCCGCTTGTGCTTCAAAACGCATGCCTACTTCAATATCGCCATCGAACTGGAACAATGCACGTTCAACTTGCTGTTGTAGCTCTTCGATGCGCGGACCGTAGCCATCTTCGGGTGTGACAGTGACGGTTAAGGAGTCGCCGACCACTTTGCCTTCGAGCTCTTTTTCCAGACCTGGAACCAAGGATTCCGTACCGTGAATGTAGGGCAATGGCTCATCACCACGGGAGGTGTCCATGGTTTCACCTTGAACATTGGTCAGCGTATAGTGAATTTCTGCCACTTTATGGCGTGTGATACATGATTCAGACATAGGTTTTCCTAGGTAGCCTGAGTGAATCAGGCGAAATAATGGGCGCGCAAGCTAGCGAAAAAGCCCTCAGGTAGCGAGTAAAACACCATAAATAATGGTGGATAAGCATGATGTAGGTGATCTGTATATAGCAAGGTCTTGTTATATACACGCTTCAAAAAATTTTTATAATTTGCCCATCTCCTAAGGACGCGGAGATGGGAAAAGAAGTGTGTTAGTGATAACACACATATGAAACTTGGCAGTTTCATATAATGGAGGGTGGAAACACTCTTATGGAAAGGTCATTCAATTGTATCATGTCGGTGTGGCAATGCCGTAGTATGATTGAAGTTTGTGTCTGGGCAAAGCGCAAACAGGACTTTTTTCTTAAAGGGAGCCTCAGTTGAGGCTCCCTTTATACGTTAGGGCTTGCCATCCAGCAACCCCTGCAAGGGGGAGGTATGCAATATAACAAAGACTGGGCGTGGTGGCTGTTAGCCTTTATGTTTCTTTCGCTGTGTACGGTCACTTGGCTATCACATTCATCTAAAACCTTCGTTAAGAACAAAGACTTCACTGTGTTAAATGCTGAGCTTCCCGTTATGCCTGTGCAACCGGCACTGGCTTCACCTCACACCATGACGCATGTCATCAGCGATTATATTTGGCATCATGTACAACAAGAATTATGGTTGTGTGGCAGTTTAAGCAATACGCCTAATTCAGGTGTTTTCAAGCTGGTACAAGGGCAAGGTATGCAACACCATGTACTACAACAGGGGCGTTATCAATGGCGCGCTATACATGATCAGGTAGGGGAATTGTGGCTTATGGACGAAAATGGTCAGGTAACACCGCACCCATGGCGACAGTTCCCTATGAGCGATGTCGATGAACGGTACAGTATGGCGTTGGATGGGCAACGCTATGTAGCGCGCGCGCTTACATCGATGGAAAGTACCTGCCCTATGGCTACGACTCAGCATGTTGCTCAACTTGCCGATGAACTTGAATCATTCAGATTTTAAAGGGTATGATTGTCGCATGAATATTGATGCTTCAGGTCACACGATTATGTTAAAATGGCGAGCCTTGCTTGGTTTTTTATTACTACTGCCGTTGCTGGGTGGCAGTGGCTTACTGTATGCCGATGAGTTACAGGCTTATCAAATCCATCGCGCTTTATTTACCAGCAATCATGCTGCAAACCCCAGTCAACTCCCCCCCTTAACTGACACCCAAGCGTGGCATCAAGTGGCTATTCCCCATAACTGGGATCATTTTGATTACGCTACAGGGCGCGATGGCTGGTATGATATTGACTATACCTTTGACCCTCATCATAAAGAGATGCAGGCTATTTACCTTCCTCGCCTGAATATGAATGTCGCTGTTTACATCAATCATAAACGATTAGATTCAGGGGGTGACTTTGTTGAACCGATTGCGCGTAATTGGAATCGCCCCCTGATCTTTGTCATTCCTGATGGTATGCTGCAAGCAGGGCATAATCGCATTACAATTTATGTGAATGCCTATTTAAACAGTGGTGGCGGTTTAGGACGGATCTATATTGGTCCCGAAGCAAGCCTTGATTTCAATTACCGTTGGGACTTTCGAACCTTTATTTCGACCACTACGATTACTTGTGCTATGACGGTATCGTTAGGTTTTTCGATGCTCCTGTTTTGGTATTTGCGCAAAGAAAAAATGTTCTTTTGGTTTGCTTGTGCAAGCTTTTTATCCGCCTTTTATTTATCGAATCACTTTATTCAAAACATTCCTGTTTCCCGTCACCTGTGGGAGTGGGCTTTTCAGCTATCGATTGATGGTTTTTCATTTTGTATGATGCTATTTACCCATCGTTGGCTAAAACTGCAACGCCAACGACTCGAAGTGGCTTTGTGGATTTATTTGCCTGTCTCCATGATGGTGCTGTTTCTATTGCCCGATGAGCGATTGATGGCTGGGGTAAATATCAATCATACGCTCTATCTTGGTATTGCAGGGTATGTTGCATGGTTGCTATTTCATGCTTGGCGAGAACAAAAAAATCATTGGCTGTTATTGCCCATTGCCGCGCTGTTGGTCAACATTATCTTAGCTGTTCATGATTGGCAGCAATTGGTTTTTGGTACGTCGAATAATCAGCATTACCTCATGCCGTTGGGAGAACCGATGATGCTATTGGTTGTGGGTGGTTTTTTAATTCGTCATTTTGTGCAATTGCATGCGCGTTCAGAACAATTTACTATGGAGATGCAAGAGAAGGTCTTGCAAACAACCACGCAGCTAGAAGAACGGCATGTTGAGTTGAAAAAATTTGAAGACAAACGGTTGATTGAATGCGAACGCGAACGCATTTTGCAGGAGTTGCATGATGGTATTGGTGGGCAGTTGATTGCCGCTATCGCGCTATCGGAGAGTAAAAATAATCAAGCTCTATTAAAACAAACATTGCAAGATTCCTTGCTTGATTTACGTTTGGTGATCGACTCGTTGGACGAAAATAC
>JAUZQP010000012.1 GCA_030950965.1 Mariprofundaceae bacterium | reverse complement strand
TGATCTAAGGCTTGATGGCGTGGACGGTTGCTGACCCATTCAGCATCTTGCCATTGGTATTGATTTGCATCATGAACCACGCTGGCAGTGTTGGGGCGTACTTCCATTTGCTGCCCGTAAGGGTCGGTTTTTTCCAGTAACTCACCTGATTGGGTGCGTATTTCGTATTTGTACACTTCGCCATTGGTAAGACTTGGGATAAACAGTTCCCATATACCAGAGGAGCCACGTACACGCATGGGGTGTTCGCGACCATCCCAATGATTGAAGTTGCCGACGACCGAAACACGGGAAGCAGAAGGTGCCCAGACAGCGAAGCTTACGCCAGCAACACCAGCATGTTTACATGGGTGCGCCCCTAAAACATTGTATTTTTCAAAGTGATTGCCTTCACCGATTAAATGAAGATCCATGTCACCGAGTAGAGGGGGGAAGCGATACGGATCGTCTTGCTCCCAGTCATGCCCTTCGCCGTTACGCAGGCGTAAGCGGTAGTCGCTCGCATCAGTGTCAGCCGTGAGGACAGCCGTAAAAACATCTGTGCCTTCAAGCCGTTCCATGGCTATCTCATCGTCTGGGTTGAGTAATAAACTGACGCTTTTCACGCGTGGTTTAAACACACGAATAATAGTGCTTCCATCATCCTGTAAATGGCAGCCAAGGTATGAAAAAGGATCATGGCTGCGCGCTTCAATAATAGGCCATGCTGAGGTAGGGATGGATGTCATACTGTGTACTCCGTGTGTTCAAAGGGTCTGTTGTGCCAAGTCTAACCGTGTTGGCTGATAACTTCGATAGGGTGGATGTTACAGTGATCTATGCGCGCTGCATCTTGGCGTGTAGATGCGGGATCACGGGGGGCGGGACGAGTGACGTAATATCTCCCCCCATACTGGATATTTCACGAATAAAACGCGATGATACAAAGGTGTAATCTTCACGCGCCATGACAAACGCCGTTTCAATCGATGCGTCAAGCCTGCGATTCATCGTTGCCATTTGAAATTCATACTCAAAATCGGATGCCGAGCGCAAACCGCGCAAAATAGCTGTCGCTTGTTGCTCACGGGCCAGTTCAACCAATAAGCCGTTAAATGCAATCACCGTTACACGCGTTTCATCAGTAAAGCTTTGTTGCACCATGGCAACGCGGGTTTCCAGGTCAAACAGGGGTGATTTAGCTGGATTGTCAGCTACGCCAATGATGATGCGATCAAAAAGGGTTAACCCACGTCGCGCCACGTCAACGTGACCAAAGGTGATGGGGTCAAAAGTTCCAGGGTAAACTGCACAACGGGGCATGGTAGGTAATCTCAAGTTCGATGAATAAAGTGTAATGTCGTATGGCCGTAACGCCGTGGGGAGGTGACCTCTTGCCAGTGTTGCGGCCATGTGAGGGGCGTGTCAGTCGCTTCTTCTACCACCAGTAGATCACAACTGATCTGCTGCTTTTCCAGCCATGTAGGAATGTGTTTGGCAAGTGGTTGGCGGTAGGGTGGGTCAGCGAAGACTAGGTCAAAATGCTGACCTTGTAACGCGGTGAGTGCGAGCGGTAAGGGATGGTGAAGTTGCTGCCATTGTGTTGGCGACAGGTTCAATGTATCTGCTACCTCACGCATGGCTCGCAACGCTTGGGCATCGCTTTCGCAGGAAGTGACGTGGCTAGCACCACGAGATAAAGCTTCGATAGCGATTATGCCACTGCCAGCAAACAGATCCAAGAGGCGCGCACCACGCAAGTGACCACCACGCAGCAAGGGTGGAATGATATTAAACAAGGCTTGTCGTACTTTTGCTGAGGTGGGGCGTAAACCAGCAACCGAGGGTACAGCCAATCTGCGCCCTCGGAATTCACCTGCCGTGATGCGCATACATCAACTTACCATTTGCGTTCAAATGTGGCCAATTGCTTATTAAGGATCTCTATAGGGTCACTGGTTGTGTCAGAAATAGACTCGCAATCGTAACCAATATCAATGGAAATAGTTTGTTCCGTTGCAGGCCATACCAATGATATATTCCAACTGGCAGCAATGCTGCTTGCCCAGTTTTTAGCATCATCTAACGATGCTTCAGGTAACAGGGCTGCAAAACGTCCCTGTCCCATGTCTGCAATGGTGTCGAACGCACGACCCTGCAGGTGCAGGTTGCGTCCAGCCTTGCGTGAAGCCGATTCAGCGAACCATTCAGCGTGACCACGCACCAAGGATACATAGTTACCGATACCGAAAATCACTAAACTTAATGGACGTTTGGAAACGCCGCAGCGCGCTTTTTCACGCTTTAGGTTCTCGCGGAAAAAGTGTTCGGTGGCTAAATTGGTGACAGGGTTGTCAAAAAAGTATGGTGCCATGCGATCACGGCGAGTCAGTGCAGTGTTGACGCGAGCCAGTAATTGTTGCGGTGTGATGGGTTTGGATAGGTAATCATCCACACCCAAGGTCAAGCCTTTGATTTGATCATTCAGGTCATCCAATACACTCAGGAACACAAACGGTGTGAGGTTGAAATGACGCTGTTTACGCACTTCGGCATGCAAGCCCCAGCCGTCCATATTAGGCATCACAATATCGGTGAGGATCAGGTCAACATGGCGATGCTTGAGGATTTCAAGAGCGATCAGTCCGTCTTCAGCTTCGAGCACCCGAAAGCCACCTTGTTGTAAAAAGTGGCTGGTAATATCACGACTAGAATCGGAATCATCAGCGATCAAAATGGTTTTCATTTGTTTTCTCCTACGGGGCCGAGTTGCACAATATTCCATTGTTTTGGTGGTAGATAATGCTTAGCGGCTCGCTTCACGTCGGCAAGGTTGACGGATTCAATCCGTTTCGTCCATTGTTGTAAATAATTTAAGGGCAAATGATAAAATCCAATCATCGCAATCAAGCCCACACGTTCACGGTTGGAGTCCATACGCTGGGCAAATCCCCCCGTTAAATTGCCTTTGGTTTTGTCGAGGCGGTTGGCATCAATATGCCCCTCAGCCATGTTTTGTAGCTGTTCTTTGACTACTTGAACGGCCTTATCCGCTTGGTCTGCCCGCGTTTGCAGGGTGATTACGAATGGGCCACGTGCCAGTAACGGCATCACGTAGGAATATACACCGTACACCAAGCCGCGTTTTTCGCGCACCTCTTCCATTAGAATCGAGCCAAAACCACTGCCCCCAAGTAGGTGGTTGAGTACCAACACCGGGAAGAAGTCTGCATCTGAACGGGCGATGCCCAAGCGTGAGAACTGTACCAACATCTGTGTGGTAGGCATAACAATATGTTGTGTGTGTACGGGTCGTTTGGTGGCTTTAATCATCGTTCCTGCCGCAGTGGTCGGCGCGCCCTGCCAATCATGTAACTTGGTCTCCAACAAGGGCAACAGCTCTTTCATGGTAATATCGCCACTCACTGCCAATACTGCCCCTTGAGGCTTGCATTGTGCATCGTAGAGCTGATGCAGATCCGTCATATTAATAGCATGCAATGATGCCATTGAACCACCAGTGCGGTGCCCATAGGGGTGGGAGCCATATAATGCATGGGCGGTGTATTCAGCCGCTCGTGTGCCAGCACTTTCTTGCGCTTTGGTTGCTGCCGCAATGGCATCTTGTTGTAATATCGTTAGCCGTTTGGTTCGCCAGCCCGGTTGTAGCAAGGCTTCACTCAGCATATTCAAGCCTTGAGGCAGGGCTTCGCGTAAAACGGTGAGCGAGAGTGCCATCGTATCTTTACTGGCTCCACTCCCTAGCTTGACTGCTTCACTGTCCAACCATGCTGACCATGTAGCATGATCGTGTTTAGCGCTGTGATCACCGAGCATCGCTGCTAATAAACTGGCTGTTCCGCCTTTTTCTTCAGGGTCAAAGCGACTGCCAGCGGGCAGCACCAATTGCATAGCCACCATCGGCACATGGTGTGCTTCGGTCAGTAATACACGCAAGCCATTGTCGAGTTTTGCCTCTTCTATAGCAGGGCTGGCTACTGCTGTGCTCGTTAATAAACAGAGCCATAAACCGGTGATAATATGTTTCATTGCATACTCTCTGGGTACAAAATGCCAGTCGTGGCGCGGCGTGGTTGCAAATATTGCTTCACTACCTTTTGAACATCTTCAGCGGTCACTTGCCGCACGGCATTCAGCCAATCATCAAAATGATCGGCACCGATGCCCACCGTTTCCATGCGGCCAATACGTTTGGCGCGCAAATACAAAGAATCACGTGCAAACACTTCAGAAGCCACAATGTTGCGTTGTGCGGTATGCAATTGCTCGGTAGTCAGTGGCTGTTGAGCCAGTTGTGTCATTAACTTCCACATTGCCGTTTGGAATGCGTCAACATCTTTTACATCACGTAATGCACCATAGGCATACCATAAATCCAAGCCCATACCAAAAGGATCGTAACCCGCATCAACAGAAAATGCCAAGCGCGATTGATCGACCAACTGCTGTTGCATTAAAGCACTGCGCCCACCCGCTAAGGCATAAGTTGCTACGCTCAAAGCGGCTGTCTCTTTGTCATTCACCCCTGCTTGCCATACTGGAACAGGGATTACCATTGCCATGATCGGTAGCTTGGCTGGCAGGTGAACATCCATGCGTTTCGCGCCCAAGGGGGCTGGTTCTTGCGGATTAAAACGCGCAGGCGTGGGGCGCGCCTTTATGCTGCCAAAAGTGCGGGCAACTTGTTTCTTGACAGCTGCAAAATCGACATCCCCCACCACGACAACGGTCACATTGCCAGGGATATAATGCAGTTGATAAAAAGCTCGCACATCTTCAATGGTCAAGCGTTGCAAGTCTTGCATCCAGCCAATAACAGGGTTGCGGTAGGGGTGTAAACGCAGTGCCGCAGCAGAGAGTTCCTCAAACATGTGACTGTTGGGATCATCCTCAGTGCGCATGCGCCGTTCTTCCATAATGACTTTGATCTCTTTCTGGAACTCTTCATCGGCAAGGCGTAGGTGCGCAAAACGTTCGGCCTCCATGCCGATAACTTGCTTCACCTTGGCAGCAGGAACCGTTTCGAAATAAGCAGTAAAATCAGTGCTAGTAAAAGCATTGTCATTGCCGCCCATGGCTGAAATAGTTTTAGAGTGCTCACCAGCTTTCAGTGCTTTGGAGCCTTTGAACATCATATGCTCAAAGACATGGGCCAAGCCTGTTTTGCCGGGGACTTCATCGCGCCCACCGACTTTGAGCCAAATTTGCACCATCGCCACGGGTGACGCGTGATCCTCTTCCACCACCAACTGTACACCGTTGTCAAAACTGGCTCGCTGAAGGCTTGCGGCTTGAGCAATGCTCGGTAAACAGCACAACAAACATAAAAACAATCGCATTATACTAAACTCCACCACATCATCGGTTGTTCTTGATCTCTTTTTGCTACAAAACTTATGGAATCTTGTTGCTCATGATGTTGCCATAGCACTGGCAATTCGGCCTGCGCACTCATGCCCAGCAAGCTGTCGCGACCATCACTATCCATACCATTGCCCCATTCCAAGCCGACTAGCTCATCACGTTCACAGCCGAGCTTGTGCAATAGTGCATCGCTGACAGCCATAATCATGCCGCCTTTATGCCACTCCATCATCATGTCTGCTTGTTTAGGGCAGCGGTAGTGGGAGAAGTTATCCATCATGCTTTGGCACAGCGCGCACAGCACATCGGTGGCAGTAATAAGTCCGCTCACCGCACCATTGTAATCCACCAACGCCATTTTCATGACTTGCATGGTGTTCATTTCACGCCATACCTGCATAAGGTTTGATTGCTCGGGCATGCTGGCAATGGGGGAACTCATGCACGCGCTGACAGGTTGTGCTGTTTGCCCTTCTATCACCCATCGAGTGACATCACTTTCGCTGATTATTCCCACGGTTGCGTGGTTATTGCTACGCACTAGCAGGCAACTGACCTTATGTTTCACCATGCGTTGCAACACATCGTCCATGCTGCTGTCGGCATCGATGCCATAAGGATTGCGAATCATACAGCGTTCGGCTGGTTGGAAAAACCCCATCAAGCCTGAGGGCAGCGAAGCAATCGCCTCTGGCGGATCAAGGTCGCGCACATAATGCCCCGCGTTATCGGTAACGACCAGTGATTTAATACGGTGCTGAGCAAACGTACGTGCCATAGCTAGTTTATTGTGTGTCTCTTGAATAGTGATCGGCATCTTGTGCATCACATCAGCCACCGTTATATCGTGTGGCTGAATGCCATCCGCAGCTTTTGCGAGTAGATCTCGCATCAGCAACATGCCCATGACACGAGATCCGTCCACCACAGTGTGGGAATGTTCGTTGCCTATGGTAAAAGCATCGCTTAATCGTATATCTGGCTTGACAATATGCCCCATAAAAACTGTCCTCTTCCTGTAGTTCTTCAACTTGCGCTACGTTGAAGGCGGCGTAGGTTGCGCTTTTTTCACTGCTTTTTCAAACAGTCG
>JAUZQP010000119.1 GCA_030950965.1 Mariprofundaceae bacterium | reverse complement strand
GTTAAGTCCAACGTCACTACGGCATCATCACGGGTAGCCACAGCGGCTGTTTCATCGCTAGCTTGTGCTTCGTTGGCAGGTGGTACAGCGGCAAAACGCGTTAATGCTAACGCTAACCATGGCGCAACCGCTGTTTGCAATGCATGCGCACTGGCAGCCAAGTCACTTAAATCCATATTCATTAACGCGCCTTGCACCGCATGCAAACCACGCATCACTTCGCTGTCATCCTGCGCCTGTGCCGCGAGGGTAGAAAACACTTGAGCATCCGTTTCTGGTACTTCACCATAAACAACAAGATAGGCACGCGCTGTAGATGTTGCGCCACGACGCAGCGCTGACACTGCTTCCGCCCAGAACATGCCATCAAGATGCGCTCGCGCCATCATCAACTCATATTCCGCTTCGGAGGTCAGCGCGTCACTCATCGACAATACTGCACCAGCACACTCGCCTTTTTTATTACCCTTGGTGTTAAACGCCTCGTTTTCACTCCAATCGTAGATCAATCCTTCGACATCACCTTCGCCCGCACCGAATGTTTGCAAGATTCCCTTCATGCCATCGGAGCCGATACGACTCGCCCAGTCATGCAGGGTTTCTTCACCCTCGCGCTGCTCACGGTAAGCTTTGAGCACTGCCACGCCCGCTTCGGGTGCGTTACGCGCAGGCACAGCATCGGTGGCAAAGCCCATCGCTTCGCCGCCACGGCCTGAACCACCGATATGCAGTTGATAATGCGGTACAGCCTTACCTTCGACTTTTTTCGCTAAACCGTGAAAGCCCAAGTCTGCCACATGGTGACGCGCACAAGAATGCTGGCAGCCTGATGCCTTGATATTGATGCGACCCAGCACAGGATCATCTTGGAACTCATCAAGCATGGGGCGCAAGGCTTCGACCAAACCACGGCTGGAGGTAATGCCTAAACGACAGGTTTCTGTACCAGGGCAGGCAACAGCATCCGCAATAGCACGCGATTGCTGGCAAGATAGACCCGCTGCCTGCAAGCGATCCAGTGCTGTTTGCAACTGATTTTCAGCAACACCTGTGATGACCATACCCTGTTCCGTTGTTACACGCAGACCAGACGCTGCCACAGCACGCGCCGTATCAGCAATGGCATGACATTGCGCTGACGTTAAATCACCACGGAAAATATTCAGTACCAAAGCATGTTTACCATCGTGCTGCGTCACCACGCCAGAAGCGGGAACATCCAAGGCTTGGGGAGCATCACGCCACGAAGCAGCTTCAACGGCATGTTGATTGCGATGAATCGATTCAATCACCGCCCGCTGCTTACGGTACTCTTCGATGAAACCCTCTTCACCCAGTTTTTGTGCCACATATTTCAAACGCGCCCTAGCGCGACGTTTGCGCTCGGAGAATTTAAAATGCATACGCATCAAAGCTTCACCTACCAGCAAGATGTCCTGCTCGGCGATAAAACTTTCCAGCAACAAAGCATTCATCGGCTGCGAAGATAAACCGCCTGCTGCCCACACCGTAAAACCAGCTTCACCAGCAGCATTGCGCGTGGCAATAAAGCCTGCATCATGCATGCCAGACAAGGCACAATCAGTAGCGCAACCAGAAAATGACACTTTGAATTTACGTGGGAATTGTTGTGCCAATGGATGACGCAAAAAGTATTCAGCAAAGCGGCGCGCATGCAGACTCACATCCACATGTTCAGCAGTGCAAACACCTGCCAAAAAACAGGAACTCACATTACGCACGGTATTACCACAAGCTTCACGCGTCGTTAGTCCTGCACCATCAAGGGCACGTAAAAATGGCACGGTGTCTTTGAGGTCAACAAAATTCACCTGAATGTCCTGACGGGTGGTGATGTGTGCCAGCTTAGGACGATCCAATTGGCCCGCAAAATGTTCCACACCATCACCCATCACATCCAACTGCTCAGGGGTAAGGTTACCGCCAGGCAGCTTTACACGCAGCATTTGTACACCCTCTTGGCGCTGGCCATACACGCCCATTTGTAAACGGAAGGGGGTAAAGCGTTCTTCAGGCATGCGTCCATCAAGGAATGCGTTTAAGCCAGCCTCATATTCATCCACATCGGTGCTTTGTGCAAAACTAAAAGTCTTCATATCCATTCCTTATCAGCCCAGCTTGGCTGCCTGAATTTCACAGGATTGTTCATAGGTAGTCAGTTCAGTAATGGTCGGATTCGGGCCACATAAAGGACACGCAGGATCTTTACGCAACTTGAGTTTTTTCCACTCCATACGCAGCGCGTCAAAAGTCATCAAATGCCCCGACAGCGATTTGCCGATGCCCAGTATTTCCTTAATCACTTCAACCGCCTGAATCGTGCCGACAGTGCCAGCTAAGGCACCTAAAATACCCGCTTCGGAACACGATGGAACCAAGCCTGCGGGGGGTGGTTCAGGGTACAAGCAACGGTAGCAAGGACCTTCGGCATGCTGGTGTGGTTTAAAGGTGGAAACTTGACCATCAAAACGGAACATAGCACCAGAAACCAAGGTCTTTTTCTCAAAAAAGCAGGCATCGTTGACCAAAAAACGTGTAGGGAAATTATCACAGCCATCCACCACAATATCATAATCACGAATGATGTCGCGAATGTTATCTTCGGTAACAAAATGCTGGTAGGTCTTCACTTTCACATCAGGATTCAGTGCTTGCATGCTTTCACGCGCACTCTCCACCTTGGGCATGCCCACGCGATCTTGGGTATGAATAATCTGTCGTTGCAGGTTGGACAAATCCACCACATCGGCATCAGCAATGCCAATCGTGCCGACACCAGCAGCTGCCAAATAATAGGCAACAGGCGAACCCAAGCCGCCGGCCCCAATCATGAACACTTTGGACTTGAGCAAACGGGACTGGCCTTCAGCTCCCACTTCGGGCAGAATAATATGGCGTGAATAACGCTCAATTTGCTCTTCGGTAAAATCAATCAATGCAAACTCCAAACATCACAGCTATCAGCAAGGACAGCGAGTAGGGTGCGTAAGCGCACCGAAAACAGTTGTGTAACATAACAAACGTAACTATTCAGAGTCCCTCTAAAATATTCGGCTGCAAGGCGAAAGCGCAGAGTTTACGCTCTGGTAAATGAGCACTTTCAACGCCGCAGTCGGATGTTTTAGGGGTGGCTCTGAATAGTTACTAACAAACAGAGGGCGCAAGCACCCTCTGTGCTTTATTTAAACCACAATCGACTTAAATAAATCGGTGGACATATAACGTTCAGCCATCGAAGGCAGAATGACTACGACACGCTTGCCTACCATATCTGGGCGAGCAGCAACACGGACGGCTGCTTGCACTGCCGCACCCGAAGAGATCCCTGCGGGGATTCCCTCTTCGATGGCCAAACGATGTGCCATCGCAAAGGCTTCATCGTTAGTGATCTGCTCTACGCCATCAACGATCGCCATATTCAAATTATCAGGAATAAACCCACCACCAATACCTTGGATCTTATGGGGACCAGGTTTGCCACCTGAAATCACTGGTGAATCCGTAGGCTCCACGGCAAAAGCCTTGAAAGCACTGTTGCGCTCTTTGAGCACTTCGCTGATACCTGTAATCGTACCACCTGTACCCACGCCTGCCACTAAGGCATCAATTTGACCATCGGTGTCATGCCAAATCTCTTCGGCTGTGGTGCGGCGGTGAATATCAGGGTTGGCAGGGTTGCTAAATTGCTGCGGCATGAATGCGTTAGGTGTGGCCGCTACCAGCTCTTCCGCTTTAGCAATCGCCCCTTTCATACCCAATTCAGCAGGCGTGAGTTCCAACTCCGCACCCAATAACTTGAGCAATTTACGGCGTTCCAAGCTCATCGATTCAGGCATGGTCAAAACACAGCGGTAACCACGAGTGCGCGCAACAAAAGCGAGTGCAATACCTGTATTACCGGAAGTCGGTTCAATAATTACGCCACCAGGTTGTAACAGACCATCACGCTCAGCCGCATCAATCATTGCCCGGCCAATGCGATCCTTCACTGAATTCAGAGGGTTAAAGAACTCCAGCTTAGCCACGATTTCTGCCCCGCCTTCAGGCACGATGCGGTTTAAACGCACCAAGGGCGTATTGCCAATCGCTTCTGCAATATCGGTGTAAATATTCATTTAGCCCTCCACAACATTTTGTTCAATGGGTTCAACATGAACGCTCTGATCTTGCAGCCAGCGCACAGCCTGCTCAACTACCTCTGTTTCACCATCCAACTCCAAGGCGACCAGCCCCATATGTTCCTTTACATCCGCTGTGCGAACATTGGTGACCACCTCAAAGGATTGCCCCAACTGCCAAATAATCGGCAAACGAACATTGTCAGCATTATAGGTGAGATAAATCTTCATTTTCATAACACGCCTCCTAAGGCACACAGCGTAAAGTATTTTACTTGGA
>JAUZQP010000118.1 GCA_030950965.1 Mariprofundaceae bacterium | reverse complement strand
GGGTTCGCTGCCACACCACCTGCTAACATGACATGCGCCACATCGTATTGCTCGCAGGCGCGTATGGTTTTGCTCACCAGTACATCACAAATGGCAGCCTGAATAGCCGCAGCTAAATCACAGCGTTGCTGTTGATCGCTTACATCGACTTTTTTCCCCGCATGCAACACGGCTGTTTTGAGGCCTGAAAAGCTAAAATCAAGGTTGTCGTGTTGCAGCATGGGACGCGGTAAGCGGTGACTGCGTGGATTCCCTTGTTGCGCTAATTTCGATATTTCTGGCCCACCAGGGTAGGGTAAATTCAACACCCGTGCTGATTTATCAAAACACTCGCCTGCTGCATCATCCAGTGTTTGCCCTAATAATTGATAATCACCCAAAGCATTCACGCGAATTAACAGCGTATGCCCACCTGAAACCAACAAGGTTACAAAGGGCATCGGAGGCAAAGATTCATCTAAACCGACGGCTAAAATATGTCCTTCCAAATGATGCACAGGAAGCAAGGGCAACTGGTGAATCATTGCCAAGGCACGGGCAAAGGAGGTTCCAACCAGCAACGCGCCCATCAAACCAGGCCCTGCGGTGACCGCCAGCGCATCTAAATCTGACCACGCTAAGCCCGCTTCCTTCATGGCAGCTTCGACCATCGGAGCCAAGGCTTTATCATGCTCGCGTGAGGCTATTTCTGGCACCACACCACCAAAACGGGCATGAATGGCAATTTGAGAGGAGAGATGATTGGCGAGTATGTCACCGCTGCCATCAGCATGGTGTTGATAAATCGCCACCCCTGTTTCGTCACATGATGTTTCAATCGCCAAAATTCGCACAAATAGCCCCCAAAAATCGAGCCAGAGATTAGCAGATAATCAAGCGGCATTCACTTTTATGGAGTTTCAATCTAAATAATTCAGGCTAAGATGGATTGCCGCCATCAATTTACGCTTTATGATGCGCCATTATGCGAACTTATTTGTCCTTCTTCTTTTCCTTTATACTGTCATCGAGCCTGCTTTTTGCAGGACTGGCACACGCCGTTGAAATCCCTGCGGGGGAGTTAGACCGCCTTAGCCAAGCGCTGCACGAGAACACTGCCGACCCCGTAAAGCTATTGAGTAGTGAAGAAAAGCTTATTCTCGAAGCCACCTTGAGCTTGCAAGGCAAACATTTAAAGCAAACACTGAAGCTGGTGGAGCAGGCGAAACAACCAGACCCACTCTTGGCCGTTATTAAAGCTGAGGCATACCGTCAGTTAGCCATTCAAGCGGTTGCTCAGGCAGGCAGCTATGGTCAAATCTTACAACAGCAGCGGGTGCGTTTAGAGGCGGTGGATTTATCTAGTGGCTTAGCAGAAGCCCAAACTCGACTGGGCGCGCTGGCAGAAAAACTGGATGGTCGGCGAGGCCTGCCGCGTGATGTGTTGCAGTTGGGTGAATCCACGCGCAATATTTTCATTGTCGATAAATCGCGTTCGCGCTTGTCGATTTATAGTATGAACCCACAGGGCAAGCTGGTGCGCAATACGGATGAATACGTGGTTACTGGCACCATTGATGGCGACAAACAGATCAAGGGGGATAAACGTACTCCCAATGGTGTCTACCGCTTCGTTCAACGGCTCAACGACCCTGCGCTTCATGCTCGTTATGGCCCTGTTGCCTTCCCCATTGATTACCCCAATGCTTTAGATGCACTTCATCACAAGACAGGTTCAGGCATTTGGATGCACGGTTATCGACAGAACATCTCACGGCGAGCACCGCAAGATACACTGGGTTGTTTTGCCCTGCCTAATAAACGCTTGCTAGAGGTCGCTAAGGATGTACATATTCACCACAGTTGGGTGTTGATTGGCGAAGAGATCGTTTATGGTGATGATGATGCGCGTATTGCATTGCGTGACAGTGTGAAGTCCAGTGTCGCGTCATGGGCTAAGGCGTGGTCTTCACGCGATCATGCTCACTATATCGACCATTACGATACGCACTTTAAGCACAAAAAATTCAACCTGAAAGGTTGGAGCCGTTACAAAAAACGGGTCAATGGCAACAAGTCCTATATCCGCGTTAAACTATCCGACATGACATTGATCCATGATCCACATCGTTGGGCTGAGGGCGAGGTCGTCGTGGCTGAATTCGCCCAAAATTATGAATCCAGCAACCTCAACAGCACAGGACGCAAACGACTCTATTTAACACGCCCCGATGCTAAAAGTCCGTGGAAAATCTTAATCGAAGAGTCGGTGCCTGCTCATGGCTGATGAAAAAGACACACCGCCAGGCACGCTTAATTTTGAGGCTCGTCGTCTGCAAGCCATGGCAAGCAACCATCGCGAGCTGAAAGCTTATGTGGATTATATCACCCAGCATTTACAGGACAACGAGCGATTATTTGCCCGTTTATTCACCTTGGAAGCAGAATTACTCAGTGCTGCTGACCCTGAAGATGTCTGCCTTGCACTGTTGCGTGGTTTGCGCTCCAACTTTGAGCTGGATATGGTTCGTTTGTGGTTCGATCGCGAAAGTTTCGTTGGTCAATACCCTTTTCATGGTTTATCCAGCCAGGATTTGGTGTGGGTGGAAAAGAATGAAATCGCCGAAGTAGGGCTTGCCCATCAAGCAGTCTGGTTGGTGCAACTTGCCAAGGGCGAACATTTTGTATGGTTGGAAAAGCAGGATGAACGACTCAAGTCGATGGCTTTATTATTGCTCGGTCCCTTGGACCGCCCCTATGGCGTGATCGGTTTAGGCTCGCTGGATGCCACACGTTTTGACCCTGAACAAGGCACGGACTTTTTACAGCATTTGGCTCAGGTCTGTGGGCTCATGTTGGAAAACACCGTCAGCCGCGAACGTATGGCACGCATGATGCTCAAAGATCGCCGCAGCGGCGCGCATAATCAACGCTTCTTTCAACCGTACAGTCATCAACCACTATCGCAGTGGTTTGGTCGCAATATTCCCGTTGGCTGTTTATCTATCTGCGTTGATGAGCCTGTACCAAGCCACCCTAATGTAGCAACCTTAACCCATACGATCACGTCACTTATTCGCCATCAAGACATCATTATTCGCCATGATGAACACGATAACTTCATCATCTTTTTACCAGGTGTTCGACCGTTGCAGGATGTTGATATTGCCGAAAACATTGCTGAAGCTTGTCGTCAACTAAAGCATGAAGAAGGTGCAACGTCTATCTCTCTCAGCATGGGGATTGCCCTATCATCGCATGATGAAGACCCATCTATCGCGGAATTACTGAAACGTGCAGAGCAGGCGATGCAGCAAGCCGTTGAAGCAGGTGGTGATGCATTAATCTGTGCTGCTGCGCCATCTTCTTCTGCATCTTGACTCCATCACGTACACTTAGCGAAGCCTTAGCCGCATTCATCACCTTATTGCGCGATGTACAACAAGCATCACCGCACACCATCTCCGCCTACCAGCGTGATATAGGTCAACTCATCGGCCACCAAGGGGATATATCGCTCGCATCACTAAAACGCGAACACATTGAACAATGGATGGTTGATGCTTATGGCGCAGGTCGTTCGCCTGCTACCATTGCCCGACGATTAGCCGCCGTTCGCAGCATGCTGGATCGTGCGGTGCAACAAGAGTGGTGTGTTGCCAACATCGCCGTTGGCATTCGTCCACCTAAACAAGCGCAACGTTTACCACGTACCCTTCCAGTAGAGCAAACAGCACGATTAATAGCCGAGCAAGAGGGTCTGCAAGATTGCTGGGCTGCACGGGATGCAGGATTGATTGCGGTTCTATATGGGTGTGGGCTACGAGTAGGCGAAAGCGTGGGGTTAAACAGTGATGATATTAATGTAACAGAAGCAGAGCTTCGCGTGTTAGGTAAAGGTAAAAAAGAACGTATCGTGCCGATGCCTGAAGGCGCATGTACCCTGTTAAATCATTGGTTAGAAGTCCGCCCTGTGTCAGCAGAAATAGCGGTGTTTATCAATCAACGCGGCACGCGTCTGAGTACACGCAGTGTGCAACGCATGCTTAAACAACGTGCTTTAGTATCGGGTGCTGATGTTTCGGTCACGCCCCATCGCTTACGCCACTCTTTTGCTTCTCATTTGTTGGCTGGCGGTGTCGATTTGCGGGCGATTCAGGAACTATTAGGTCATGCATCCTTGACCACTACCGAACGCTATGCCCACTTAGACATCAACCAAATCACACGCATCTACGATGCTAGCCACCCACGCGCACGAAGAAAAAAGGACAAATGATTGTCATGATCAACAAGGATTTCACCCTCTGTGGGGCATCCTTCATATTCCCTCAAAAGTAGTTGACACTTTACCACCTTGTAGGTTGGTGGTGAGGGAAGCGAACCCCACATCTTCTGGTTCCCATGCTTTGCGTGGTAATCCATACCAGCCTATCATTCCGCCACTGTGTATGCATTACCACGCAGGAGCGTGGGAACGAGGGGTAAGTAAAGTGTAAACCAAGACATGAAGGATGCCATAAAGTGGTAAGGTAACTCGCAATAAATAATCTACCAAAATCGCGCAGGATTTTTGTTCAGCATCAAGGCGCAAAAAGCAAAGCATAGCTCGCTATGTAAGCTTTTTTTGCAACGCCGATGCTGGGCAAAAAGACAAGCTAGTTTGGT
>JAUZQP010000117.1 GCA_030950965.1 Mariprofundaceae bacterium | reverse complement strand
CTGCTTAATGATTGGCAGAACTGTAACATATCATGTGGGTCGTAGGCGCGTAAGTCGCCTAAGTGTTTGCGGTCAATATGGCGTGCGTCCAACATGTTCAGTGCAACGCCGTGACGGCACAGTTCAAACATCTTGGTGATGACGTGGCGCGCATAGAGTCCATCATCATGTAAATCCCAATTCAACGTGCCAGAAAGTAGCACCCAATCAAACGGTGCAGCTGACCAATCCCTGTCGAAAATATCCCCTTGGTATAGGGCTAGGTCAGGATGCATCGCTATGGCCTGCTGGAGAATATCGGGCGATAGATCAATGCCCGTATAGTCCACAGTGCGCGCTGTTCCGCTAAGGAAGCTAAACAGGTCGCCAAAGCCACAGCCGACATCCAACACGCTATCGCCCGACTGAATGCCAATGTCCGCAAGGGTTTGGAAGCGTCTTTTTTGCATACCACGAGAACGCCAAAATAGCGCGTCTGGTGCATAGCCGTATTGTGCAAAGCTATGCTGATGGCGTTCAATCAGTTGCTGTCGTTGTGTAGGGGTCATGATGGTGCGTCTCTGATGATGTAGTATAGGCATCCAACACAGGTGATTTGGTAGGAGCAGGTGCTGCCTGCTTCCACGCATCGGCAGAACGATGGATTTGCCAGTTGAGAGCCTTATTCATCGCTAGCGCCACATCACTACCCTGGGGGCGTAGATAGGTGGTGAGCAAGTTTGCGCCTTGCTTGCCCAGTGTGGCATCGAGCAAGTGCTTGCCTGCGCTGTCAGATAGCAGGATTGCAACACCTTGAGCGTCCAAGCCTAAGTCTGCATCGTGACTGCGTTTTCGTGTCACCACGCGCACAGGCTGCATGCTGCTAAGGTCTTGCAACAAACGCTCTACGGCGGTTACATCGGCAGGGGTCTTACCGACCAGCCACTGTGTACCGCTTCGCTTCAGCACGATAGGTGCTTTCCCTGCTTGACGCAGTTCCATGCTGTTAACCTGCTTGGCATCAATCGTTGCCCACGCTGGCATTTGCTGTTGAGCTTGGGATGTGTCCTCTTTTTGCCAGAAAAACACTGCGCCAAGGGCAATAATGACCACCGCTACGATTACTTGCTTCATCATGCTTTTGACCTCTTGCGGCGTAACCACCACCAGCGAGCTAGCCCCATACATAGGAGCAGCAAAGGTAAACCAATCATCCATAACGATTTGAAAAATAGCCGTTCACTTGATGCTAATTTAACCAGTGGGCGATGCGTTACACCACGCGAGCGGAGTTTAATGAGGGCTTCGTCATGCGCTAACCAGTCGAGCATATTCATCACGGGGGCAAGATTTGTTCCCTGCATAAATTGATCGTCCAAAAACGAGAGGGAGCCGATGACCAGCCAACGACTGTGTTCGGTTTTGTCGATATAGGTGGCGTCATCCATACCAGCGGGGGGGGCGGTGAAGTGGCTGTGTAATGCACCGTCATAAGCCAGCCCTAATACCGAAGATTGCAGCGATAAGCCTGTAAACCGCTCTTGGATGGGAGTCATCGGATTGACATCAAACGGCGGCCCTTGTTGTACAGCGGCATACTCTGAACTGTGCATCAACGGGGTTGCTTGATCCTGCCGTGTTGCCAAGGGCGAAGCGAACGGCACGGTCATGGATTCAATGCCTTCTGTGGCAGTGTGTTGCTGATTGACATCGGTTACATCAGGGATGAAAGGGTAATCTACTGCCGAGCGAAACATGAAGCCGCCCTGCTGCTGATTCACGGTAATCCTGCTGGCTTGTTGATCCATAACCAAGCCTGGCTCCACCGACACACCGAGGTCATCCAGCAACCAATCATTGGCATAGGGATCCACAGCTACGACTTTAAAGCCGTAACGCATATCGGGGTAGGCCTGCCCTGCCAACACCATCATGCTACCGCCATGCATGCGGAATTGATCGAGACGATAACGCCAGCTATCGGACACATTTTGGCGCACGCCTGCCACCAATATGACTTTCGCACCTTCAGGCACATCTTCCGTATCGGGGGCGAATTCAACCACGTCGTAATCTTCACCCACTGCTTGGGTGAATTGCTGCATGGTCTCTTTGTTGTTCGCACCGAAATCTGTTGCTATCGCCAGCTTAGCACGCCCTTTGCCAGTAAGCTTCTTGATTTTGCGCATCAGGGAGTATTCCAAGCCCTGCTCGCTTTGCACCACGGGAAGCACCTCTTTTTTATCAAGGAACTCCACCACCATCGCCAAATACCCCTGCTTCACCTGGGCGCGGTCATCTTCAATGACCTGCACCTGCACCTTGGGTATTTTCATCGCCGCCAAAGAAGCGGCAATATTCGAGTCACTGGCAGGGTCGATGATTTCATAACCGATATTACCCTTGCCAGCTTCGTGCATAGATTGCAGCAAGTCTTCGATATATCGCTGCAACTGTGCGTAGGGTTGCGGCATTTCGCTGGTGATGTAAGCGCGTATCATCAGCGGTTCATCCAATTGTGCCAACAAAGCGGTGCTGGATGGCGACAGGCTTGACGTTTGATCTTCCGTCCAGTCGCTACGCCAATGCCCAGCATCGGCTACGGCATACAGCACACCAAGACATACGATAACCAGCAGCATGCGGGTCAGAGCTGCCATACGAATACGCATACGTTGATCCACAGCCATCAGTTCCACCTCCGACGTTCCAGTTCAAACCAGCACAGGGTGATAAACGCCCCCGTCATCGCCAATAGGTACATTACATCGCCTGTGTCCATCACGCCGCGTAACAAAGACTGATAATGTGCAGCAGGACTAAGCGTGAGTAGTACCGTTTGCACCACTGGCGGAAATAATGTTGCGACCTGCAACAGCAGGAATAGGGCAAGCAGTAAAATAAAGCCAAAGACGTACGACACAACCTCATAACGGCTCAAGGCTGAGGCATACAGGCATACGGCGGCATAACTGCCAGCCAGTAGCAATAGGGCGATATACGAAGCCCATATCTGCCCCATATCGATTGAACCCAGCCCTGACAGCGTCCACGGGTAGAGCAGGGTCAGTGCAATTAAGGCGGCTAATTGGGTGAATAGGGCGAGGAATTTACCCCATACAATGGTTAAAGTGCTTACAGGCAAGGTGGCCAATAACTCAAAGCTGCCGCTTTTGTGTTCATCCGCTAATAAACGCATCGACATGGCAGGAACGAAAAAGATTAACACCAAAGGCAATACGCCAAACCAGCCGCGCATATCCGCTTCGTTAACCAAAAATAGTGTGTTGCCAAAAAAGAAGCCGCTGGCGATGAAAAAGGCGATGCCAATCACATAGGCTAGGGGCGTATCAATCGCTACCCGCCACTCTTTGCGGCACAGGGCAATGATTTGCATGGTGGTGGATGCAACCGTATTCATGACGCACCGCCTGTCATGGCGTGGAAGACATCTTCCAGTGACGTTTGTTCGGTGTGCATTTCTAATAACACGGCATCGCAGGCCACGGCACTGCGAAAGGCAGTTTCGGCCAATGGCGCATCGACATCGTGGTGGCGCACGGTGAGTTGAATCTCGCCATCATGCTGTTTAACGTCTTCAAATACGCAATCATTCAGGGTGTTTTTCAAGTTCGCTTCAAAGGCGGCAACGTTACCGCGCAGACGCAGTTGCAACACCATGCCGCCTTGTGCCTGACGTGCCAGTTCATCACGGGTTCCAATCACCTGCAAACGTCCACCATCGAGAATCATCATGCGGTCACACACCGCTTCGACTTCGGGTAATACGTGGGATGAGAGCAACACGGTCTTTTGCTCGCCCAGGCGACGAATGAGGTGGCGAATTTCTACGATTTGATTGGGATCTAGCCCTGTAATAGGTTCATCCAAGATCAAGCATTCAGGATCGTGCAACATGCTCGCTGCCAAGCCGACGCGCTGACGAAAGCCCTTGGATAGTTCATCAATGCGGCGCAATAAGACGGTTTCTAAACCGCAGGCACTTGCCAGCTCACGAATGCGATCGTTCAGCGTAGCTCGCGGCAAACCGTGCATGCGGCCGATAAATTGTAGATGACTGGTTACGTCCAGGTCGCTGTAAGAGGGCGCGTTTTCAGGTAAATAGCCCAGTGTTCGGCGCACACCTTGGGGATCACCCAGTGGGATGCCGTTAATGCGTGCGGTGCCAGATGAGGGTGGCAAAAAGCAGGTGAGCATCTTCATCGTGGTGGACTTACCCGCGCCATTGGGACCGAGCAAACCCATGACCTCGCCACGTTTAACGTGGAAACTGAGATCGCGGACAGCATAACCTTGGTTCAACTGCTGGCCGCCGAATTGTCGATTCAATTGTTCAGCATGTATCATGGTGCGGTATGGTAAAAGTGTAGCTTGGGGGGTCAAGTGTGTTGATTCAATGCAGGCAAAACTCCAACACTCACCCCCTGTGCAATAACTCGCGCTCAATACCCGTTAGCACTTCGTTCAGGTCTGCTAATACTTGTTGGATAGCTGCTTCTGCTACGGCCTGATGATTTTCAGGATCTTTCATCACCAATCGAATGGCATCATTTAAATGGCTCACCGATTGGTACAGGGCATGAGCAGAGATATTCCCTGATGTGCCTTTAAGGTCATGCGTCCACTCTTCTGCTGCCTTCCAATCTTGCTGCTGCAACAAAGGGGGTAACAGAGCGACACCATCAGCATAACCTTGATGGAACTTCCTTAAAATTTTATGCAACAAAGCATCATTGCCACCGAGCATGTTTAATGCTGCTGGCAGATCAAGACCTGGTAACGATGGTGGCAACAGACTGACGCTCGAAACAGGACTTACAACGGTTACAGGGGAAGCAGTCGTAGGACTAGAGCCCACGCATTGTTGCAACTGCTCCAGCAGTGCTTTCACGTCAATAGGTTTGCTGGCGTGACCATTCATACCATGTTCGCGGCAGCGTTCTTGCTCTTCCATCATCGCATGGGCAGTCATGGCAATAATCGGTAGCTGATCGAAGCGAGAATCCTGGCGAATCAACGTGGTGGCAGTGTAGCCATCCATGACAGGCATTTGTAAATCCATCAACACCACGTCAAATACCTGTTGCTGCACAGCATCGACGGCTTCTTGCCCATTGTTGACGACCGTAACCACACAGTCAGCACGCTGTAATACTTCACG
>JAUZQP010000116.1 GCA_030950965.1 Mariprofundaceae bacterium | reverse complement strand
AATGCTTTCGTCATCTAAGACATGAAGCAAGTTTATTGCGATACGCTGGGACGCTAGATAATCCCCTTCTTCTCTGCCCACTCGTTGCGCCAGTTGCAATGCACCGCGCTGATCTTGAATGAATATTTCACGCCGTTCTTGATCGTCTAACTCTTCGGGGCTTAACCCTGCTTTGTTGGCAATAAAAAAGGCATGGTTGATTGCATCTTCGCCCTCCAATGCTTTAGGTATAGCGCTTAAATCACCCGCACACTTAAGAAAGTAGAACCATTTATCCAGCAATGTATCCAGTTCATCCTCTGATCGCTTAAATTTTGGCAACTCGGCAAAAATGAGCTCCAAGTCATCGTGATACACTAGACCGTTTTCAGCCCGTAACTTAAAGCTATTAATAGTATCAAGAAGATCCTTGAACATCACAAAGTCGGTGATCGTAATGGCAATCACATCGGTCAACAGTTGGTAATGGTCACCCTTAGCTAGCTGCCCAGCATAGCTTTTGCAGGCATTATATAACACACGCTTCTCAAAGCCTTCGACATTCAACACCTGCATTTCGATGATGTAGGACTTACCCTGCTCATCGCGAGCGCGAACATCTAAGTAGGTATCTTTCATCCCCTTAATTTTCGGCGCCAAATAGGGATCCATAATTTCGACTTCAGCAATGCGATAGGGTGATTCCAAGCGCAAAATCGCGTTAAGAAAGCTCAATAAAATATCCGTGCTTTCAGCGGAACCAAAAATACGCTTAAAGGCGAAATCTGTTTTCGGGTTCAAAAAATGCATCAATGAATGCCCTCATAGTGGAGAAATAAGTCTTGTAACTATTCAAATCACCTGCATCTTGTTCACTAACAAGGAAGATACACACAGCATACTCCCTATACGTGAGCACTTTTAGCGCAGGCGGCGGACAAAAGACGAGGAAGCTGAACAGTTCCCAAGCCGTTAACCAATAGCCACGCTATGTTCTTTGCCGCAATATTGGCAGGACACACGAACCTGCCCATCAGTATCTGCGAGTTCTTGCAATTGTTCGAGCGGCATGTTTTTAAGCGACTCTAGCATGCGCTCTGGCTGGCAACCACAATGCCAGCGGTACGGGTCTCGCCCGACCACATGCAGCTTGAGTGGTGAAAACGCTTCAACCAAACTACTTTCAGCACCATCTCGCAGTGCTTTCAGGTCAACCTTTGCCAATCCACCCATCGCTTCAAACCATGCCTCTTCACTACACCCTGGCATCGCTTCGAGCAGCAGCGCTATATCATCATCCAGCACAAGGTCTGCACGAGTTTGCACCGATTGCTGCAAATAACGCATCAAATGATCCGCCATATATGCAGCATCAGATTCAACCGTGGAAACAAACGGCTCGCCCATACCCGTATCACGCACGGTGGAAATCAACAACGGCGTTCCCATCCATGCTGTAATATCGGGTGTTCCATCGCGCTTTTGGGTTACGGCATGTTGCCAGCGAATATAACCGCGCACGCAACCAGCACGCACCTCACCCAACATTCGTTGAATCGGCGCAGCCGCATCGCTACCAGCATCCAATTGCAACACCTGACGCACACCGCTTTTATTGATGCTCAATAGCATAATTGTCCCCAATAACATCTGGGAAAACATGGTTGCTGCATCGCCATGCAAGCCATGAGCATGGCAGGCATCAGCTTTAATGTTGGTGGCGCGAATAAAGCAACCACGCACGCGCTGCTTGGGGAGCATAAAGCGTATTAATTGATCTGAGTTTGTATCCATGTCCATGCACCTTGAAGATCGCTAAATGTTTGGTCGGCTCCTGCCTCGCGCAATTCAGCATCGCTAAAACTGTTGGCAATGCCAATCACCTGCCCCATACCAGCGCGCCGCGCTGCCTTCATATCCGCTGTACCATCACCAATCATCCAACTCCGTGCGGGTTCACAGGGAATCATACTACAAGCTAACGTTACAGTATGCGGATCAGGCTTTTGCCGCCGCCCTTCACAAAGACCCACCACCGCATCAAATAAACCTTGCCAGTGCAAGTATTCTAGCTGCTTATCGGCTCGCGGTTGTGATTTGCTGGTGACAATAGCGCGATGAATGCCAGCCGCTACTAAGCCATGCAACAGGGCTTCTGCAGCAGGCAGCGGTGTTACATCAAACAGGCGCGTATCGTGAAACTCTAAAAAACGTTTCCCTGCTGCCTCACGATGCTCACCAAACAGCGAAATCATGCTGCATTCGCCCTTGCCCGTGTGGCGGATCACTTCATGATCCGTCATCGTCGGCAAACCAAACTCTTCCAGCGTGGCATTCAGCGCGTACACAATCGGAGCAAAGGCATCAATCAGCGTGCCGTCCATATCCAACAGGATTGCTTCAGGTTTCATGTTTCAGGGGATTCCATCGCGGCAATCAGCCATTGCCGCAACTGCAAGGTGGTCGAACCAGGTTTACCATCGGCAATCGCTTGCCCGTCGATATAACACACGGGCATCACCGCATTAGTGGTGCTACTGAGCATGCATTCGCTCACCCCTTCGGACAAAGACCACGGACGCTCCACCACCGTCAAGCCGTGTTGACCTGCCAAACGCAACACTAAATCACGGGTAATGCCACCCAGCACTTGGTGATCGAGCGGATGGGTGACCAACGTGCCATCAATCACCGCAAAGGTGTTGGTGGAACAGCCCTCTAGCACATGACCGCATTCATCAAGCCAGAACGTTTCGTCCACCTCGGCATCATGTGCTTCTTGCTTACCCATAATACTGGCAAGCAGCGCAATAGACTTAATTTCGCAATGTTTCCAACGAATATCGGGCCGGGTAATTGCGCGGTAACCTTGCGCCACACGCTCGGATGTAGGCTGCGGCAAGGCGCGGGAAGTCATCACCATCGTGGGGCTAAGTGACGTGGCGGGGTAGTGCGAGCGAGGCCCTGCACCACGGGTGATTTGAATGTAAATCATAGCCCGTGAAAAAGGGTTGCGCTCATAAATCTGCCGCACCAAGGCTGCCAATGCATCACGCGACAACGGCAGTTCGATGCGAATAGCAGCACAGGAACGTTCCAGTCGTGCTAAGTGGGCATCCAAGTCAAGGAAGCGACCATCAACACAGGCAACGACTTCATACACACCGTCAGCGAATTGAAAGCCGCGATCTTCGATGTGTACCACCGCGCCCTCTAAGGGCATGAATTGACCATTCAGCCAAGCTGTTAATATGGGTTCGCTCATTCACCGCTCCCCTGCTGCTCTTCGGCAGAGCGCTGCTTCCACCACAGGCGCAGTTCATCCCATTGGCGACCGAACCACGAAGCTTCTGCTACATCACGCACCGCAACCATAGGGATACGATCAATGATTTTTTGCTTATCACCCATTTGCAATATGCCTTCAATGGCACCAATCGCCTGACCTTTTTTAATCGGCGCAGATACGGGCGAATCATAACTTAAGCGGAAGCTAAGTTTTTTCTCCATGCCTTTAGGAATCGTGACCCAAACAGGATGTTTCGGCTCTAAATATAACTGATTCTCTTTACCGTGAAACACTTCAATCTCGCGGCGTAATTGACGTGTCGCTGGACGCACAGAGGTAAACTGACGCAAACCATAACCAAGCAAAGCCTTGGATTGACTGGCGCGTGCGGCATCTGACTCTGTACCAAAAATCGCCGATACCAAACGTGTTTTATCATTTTTAGCCGAGCCTACGAGGCAATAGCCAGCCGCTTTTGTATGCCCTGTTTTGAGCCCATCGGCCTCAGGCATAATCCACAACAAACGATTGCGGTTAGGCTGACGGCGACCATCAAATGTGTAATCGCGTTCCGCAAACAATTTGTATTGTTCGGGAAAGTCACGCCACAGTGCCGCGCCCAATAACGCCATATCATGTGCCGAACTGTAATGCCCTTCCGCCGGCCAACCGGTGGCGTTCATGAAGTGGCTGTGGGTCATACCCAATATAGCAGCCTTAGCATTCATGTGGTCAGCAAAGGCTTCTTCCGAACCAGATAAATATTCTGCCAGCACAATACAGGCATCGTTGCCCGAGAAGGTGGCAATACCATGTAATAGTTCATCAATACGCGGAGTCATACGTGGCTCAAGGAACATCGTACTGCCACCGATCTTCCATGCTTTTTTACTCACGGCAGCGCGATCGTTGGGCTGTACCTTTTTGTTTTTTATGGCTTCAAAGCCCAAATACAGCGTCATCAGCTTGGTTAAGCTGGCGGGAGCCAATTCCTGATCAGCATTTTTGGCAAACAGTACCTGCTGAGAATGTGCCTCAACCAAAGCCCATGACTTGGCAGAGATACGCGGTGTATCTGGCCACAAATCATCCGCGTAAGCAGGGGGCATCAGTAATACCAAAAGCGCGCCCACAGCCAGCCAGCGGCTGACCCTTAATGCAGGTGTGAATAAATATACAAGTCGTCTTATGGCCATGACCAGTCGTCCTCCGGTGCTACTTCCCATTCTTGGATGTGGTTTGAATGAGGCAAAGGGAACGCTAAACGATGCGCATGCAACATCAGGCGTGAAGCTGTCGCACCACCGTAGCGCGTATCCCCCAGCAGCGGGCATCCTAGGGAAGCAAGATGAACACGCAATTGATGACTGCGTCCGGTGTGCGGCATCAGCTGCAATAAGCTGCGTTTCGCTGCTGTTGCTTGAACATGAAACTCACTGTCGCAAGCACGCCCCGCAGGGTCAATATGGTAACGTCCCAGTGCATCGCGACGGCGAGAAATAGCACTACTGACGCGCTGATCTTGCCATGTTGGCACGGTGGCAATCACCCCCAAGTAGGACTTTTTAACATCCTGCGCCCAACGCGCCTGCATGTGTTGCAAACATGTTGCACTGGAAGTCAGTAGCATCAAGCCAGAAGTACCGCGATCCAAGCGATGAACGGGACTGATGCTTGCCGTCGTCGGTAGCTCAAGGAAACGCGCCAACTCATCGGGCAACGTTCCCCTGCTGCGATGCAAGGCTGCTTGTGCATATTGCCCACTACGCTTGTGAATGAGGTATAAATCATCCTGTTGCCACAGTAATTGTTCACCCGCAAAGGGGGTAAGTTGTTCATTTTCGAGTGTCACCATGCGTAACAACTCACCACCACGCAGCGCACGACCTGCCGTGCGGCAACGTTTGCGGTTAATATATACGCCACCCTCGTCAATCGCTTTACGCACGCGCCGCCGCGATACCCCCGAATGCGCGCTCAAACACTGATCCAGCCGTCCACCCTCACCCGTTTTGAGTTGTACTAAAATGTCTTGCATGGATGCTCCTAGAGTCATGATGGTCGCAATTATTGGCTTCCCGTTTAAGGTGGGACAGCGCGTAGGGCGGATAAGGCTCCGCGCAGCCGCCAAACTTTTGATGCGCTTTAGCCTGAATTATTCACAAATACTGTCGCGCCCTTGCTTGCCCCTTTATCCGCAATCATCACGACGATTCATGAATCATTCAGGTTAGACGGATGTTGTAAAATGAGGGTTGGGATTTGAGGCTTATGCTTGTGTTGAAAGCCTTCCGTATGGTTAGCGTTGGCGGCTGCGCGGGGTCCTGTCCGCCCTACAAACAAACATTGCTATCCAGCCTCTGACCAACGTTGTACCGTCGTGTGGTGCGCAAGGGGTGCAATACAAAAAAGTACACCCCATTATGCGGCCAGCGGTAAATCTTCCAACCTATCGTTATCAAACATAATTCTTACGACCCCCAAGGCTTTTTGACACGTTTGTTTTAGCTTGCCTGTGAGAACCAATGAGCGCAATAAGATCATATTTTCTGCATGTTCTTTCTTCCAAAACAGGCCTGTCCCTTTGATGCGAAGATTGATGACTCGACGAATTGCACTTTCGATTGTGCCACTACCAGTTGGCAGACCATTCTCGCTGAATGTTTGATATTGAAATTTAGCGTGGTTTCCAAAGTATTCACTTAGCTTCTTCAACGCAGCCTTGGGTGCCTTCCTTTTTCCTACCAGCTTTTCTTTAACAAGGTCGGCAATACCATCAATATTACCCGCCCAAAGCAATTCGCGTATCTGTTTGGAAAGCTTGGTACTTTCTTTTTCTGATAGCTTTAAAGCATCAGATATCAGTTTTTGGACCGCACTCATATTCTGTTTTGCATGGGTGTAATCAAGCACTTGCTTCGCATTCGTTATGCCAAGTTCGCTAATTAGTTTCTCCGTTCTTGGCCAAATGCCACTCCCACCATCGGCGCAAAAAACTACTTCTGATGCTTCATCTAGGTTAATGGATTTCAGGTGTTCTTTGAGCAATTCAAAAAATCATCAATGCCACCACATGATCCGTCGAGGATCGGACTGACAGATTTTATCTTTTTACCATCTTGATCAAACTGGGTGATAATAAGCAGCTTCGGTTCAAACCATTCGGTATAGTATCCCTCTCCTTTTTGACCATTCTTCCGCCTACCGCGT
>JAUZQP010000115.1 GCA_030950965.1 Mariprofundaceae bacterium | reverse complement strand
AAATTAGTTTTGAATTTGGCGTTGGTATTGGCGACCATCAGCCCAAGGTTCATGCGATTGGCTTGCTCTTGTTCCATCGCTAAGCAAATCAAACCGCGTCCGTGAGTGGCCATAAAATTAATGGCTTCTGGCGTAACCCATTCGGCAGCCATCACCAAGTCACCTTCATTTTCACGCTCTTCATCATCGGCGAGAATAATCATCCGCCCACAGCGTAATTCTTCGAGTAATGCTTCGCAAGTGGCTAAACTCATGCCATACCTCCGTTGTCGCGCACGCCATATTGCAGCATGCGTTGGACGTATCGTCCGAGTATATCGGTTTCTATATTCACCCGATCTCCTTCGTGTAAAGCACCTAAATTGGTATGTGTTAGCGTATGCGGAATAAGGTTTACCGTCACTTCGCCATCGCTGACCTGATTCAGTGTAAGACTGACCCCATTCACTGCAATCGAACCTTTATGCACCACCAGTGGCGCGAGTTCCTGTGGCAAGGCAAACGTGTAGCCACGGTGTTCACCCATCGGCTCTATGCGCACCAATCGACCCACCGCATCAATATGCCCACTAACCATATGACCGCCCAGTGGATCACCCACGCGCAAAGCAGGTTCCATATTCATGGGCTGACCTACCATCGCATGAGAAAAATGCGTCAACGCCAACGTTTCGGCGGAGAGTGCTGCTTGCCATTGTTGTGGCTGCGGGAAGGCGGTAATGGTTAAGCAACAACCATCGACTGCCACTGAATCACCGCATTGCCATGTTGCCATGTCCAACGCGGTGCGGAAGGTCAGGGTGCTTTGTTGTGGCTCTGTGTTAATGGATTCAATCGCACCAACATCAACAATAATACCTGTAAACATCGGTGTAAATTAGCGGTTCATGCGGTCAAAAAATTCCGCGTTGTTTTTACAAGGTAGGAGTTTCCCCGTTAAAAACTCCATCGCATCAACGGGATTCATGGGCGAGAGAATTTTACGCAACACCCAAATGCGTTGCAGGGTTTCGCGATCAATGAGCAACTCTTCTTTGCGCGTGCCAGACGGCGCAATATCAATGGCTGGGAAGATACGTTTATCGACCAACTTGCGGTTCAAGTTGATCTCCATGTTGCCCGTGCCTTTAAATTCTTCAAAAATAACATCATCCATTTTGCTGCCCGTTTCAACTAAAGCTGTGGCAATAATGGTCAGTGAGCCGCCGTGCTCGATGTTTCGCGCTGCACCAAAAAAGCGTTTAGGGCGGTGTAAGGCATTGGCATCCACACCACCCGTTAAAATTTTACCCGATGATGGCACAACCGTATTATAAGCACGCGCCAAACGGGTGATCGAATCGAGTAAAATCACCACGTCACGACCATGTTCCACCATACGTTTTGCCTTGGCAATGACCATTTCAGCGACTTGCACATGGCGTTGTGCTGGTTCATCGAAGGTCGAAGAGATCACTTCGCCTTTAACAGAACGCTTCATGTCAGTGACCTCTTCAGGGCGTTCATCAATAAGTAAAACCATCAACTCGACATCAGGATGATTTTTTTCCAAAGAGTGGGCAATGGATTGCATCATCATCGTTTTACCCGTGCGCGGTGGCGCTACCAGCAGGGCGCGCTGCCCTTTACCAATGGGGGAAACAATGTCGATCACGCGACCTGTAATGTCGCGGTTGGTGGGGTCATCCAGTTCGATGGTAAGGCGTTCTTCTGGGTAGAGTGGAGTCAGGTTATCAAACAGCACCTTGGTACGTGCCATCGCAGGATCAGCATCGTTGACGGAATCGACACTTTTTAGGGCAAAGTACTTTTCATTACGACGTGGTGGTCGAATTTCGCCAGAAACCGTATCACCTGTGCGCAAACAACCACGTTTGACCTGCTGATTGGAAACATACACATCGTCTTGTCCCGCCAAATAATTGGCATCGGGGGAGCGCAAAAAGCCAAAGCCATCTGGTAAAATTTCTAACACGCCTTCGCTGTAAATCGTACCACCACGGAAAGCATGGCCCTTGAGAATGGCCGATACCTGCTCTTGCTTACGCAGACCAGCAGCATTTTCAATGCCCAAGCTTTCCGCTTTTTCAAGCAATGCACTCAGCGTCATGCCAGATACGTCTTTTAAATGTAAGCTGACACCTTCCAACTCTTTGTTGCTAGGGTTATCTGCTTCATCATTGTTGTTACGACGGCGATTTTTGTTGACGGGCTCATTACTGGGAACGCGTTTGTTGCGACCACGTCGTCCATTGGTCGTAGCTTTGTCAGTGGCTTCATGGTCATGAGTCGTTGTTTCGGGACGAGTCGTTGCTTCGGCACGAGCATCATTAACAGGCGCTGCTTTGCTGTCATCACTTTCTGCACTGCTTTCCGCATCGACTTTTTTTGTCGTGGCGCGTGTGGTGCTCGTTCTGCGAGCACGGCGACGTATGGGTTTTTTCACCTCTTCTGTTGCCGTTGCAGGCTCGACTTCGGTGACTGAGGTCGTTTTAGAAGATACTTCGAGTGGTGAAGGTGGGGTCGGAACAGAGGGTTCCGTGCTAACAGAAGGTTGTGCCTCTGTTGTTTCAGCAAGACTGCTTTCGCTTGTCATGTAATAATTGCTCCAAAAGGAAAGAAAAGGTGAATCAAACGCGGCTAAGCCGTGGTCGAAGAAGAGTAGGTAAGGTGTGATAAGTAGGCACATAAAATTACTTTAACAGTTCTAAGGTAACGCGCAATAAATAATCTATCAAACCAGCTTGTCTTTTTACCCAGCATCGGCGTTGCAAAAAAGCTTACATAGCGAGCTATGCTTTGCTTTTTGCGCCTTGATGCTGAATAAAAATCCTGCGCGATTTTGGTAGATTATTTATTGCGCGTTACCTAACTTGCCTATTTACACGATATTCTGCGTTACAAAAAAGGTTACATATAAACAATATGTCTCTTTTTTGTGCCTCAAATATCGCGAAATATTCGGCATGATACAATGTTAAGATAATTTCGCGCACTTACTTAGCCTGAATTATACACCCATACTGTCGCGCCCTTGCTTGCCCCTTTATCCGCAACGAACACCTTGTCAGTCGAGCGTATCCATGGGCACGCTACTCCCGACAAGGCATCCGTTGCAAACAAAGATTCTACGCAATCATCACGACGATTCATAAATAATTCAGGTTAGATAACACACGGATGCCGAAATATGGAAATAGCTGCTGTAATATGAATGGATCCATGCCATGAACAGTAAAGCTACAATGTGAAAGTATCCAACGATAAAGCCAGAGCTCGGCGCATTATCATCATGCAGGCTATGGCTTGTCAAATAATACTCCTTTAGTAAGGTAACGCGCAACAAATAATCTACCAAACTAGCTTATCTTTTTGCCCAGCATCGGCGTTGAAAAAAAAGCTTACATAGCGAGCTATGCTTTGCTTTTTGCGCCTTGATGCTGAACAAAAATCCTGCGCGATTTTGGTAGATTATTTATTGCGCGTTACCTAATCATTCACACCCCCTCTGTTTTTTCGCCATCAAGGCGAAAGCGCGCAGTTTACGCTTGGGTAAATGAGCACTTTCAACGCAGAGGGTGGAAAAATCAGTGGGGGGAGTGAATGATTACGTTCAAAGTGCTTCTTTTGCCTTAATACGAACGGAACGACGGGCTAAAAAAAGTCCCAGCTCAAACAACAGCAGCATCGGAATTGCCAACATAATTTGGGATATGACATCTGGTGGCGTGAGCAGGGCACTGAATACAAAG
>JAUZQP010000114.1 GCA_030950965.1 Mariprofundaceae bacterium | reverse complement strand
AAAACGTTGGACGCAATGTTGGCGGTGCCACAAGAAGCGTGGCTGGTGTGCGCTGGGGAATAATGATTCAACCATCAGCGAAGCATAGTCCGCTGATGCTGAAGTCCATACCCCAACATTAAAGTGCTCAAAACAATAGCGAAGAAAATCAGTCAGGTGGGGACGTATATAAACGTGGAAACCGTCAATGAGCAAGCAATCACAGGGACTATCCAGCGGCTGTTCCGAGGCATGGAACAGGGTTTCGTCTAAATCAAGAATGAGCAGTTTCGGGGCGGATGAGTGAATCCCATCCGCCCCTGTTGCCAGTTTAGCGACCAGAGCGTTTGCGTTCGTGCTCTTTGAGCAGGCGTTTACGCAAGCGAATAGACTTCGGTGTAATTTCTACCAATTCATCATCAGAAATGAACTCAATAGCGCGTTCCATCGACAAGTTCAATGGTGTGATTAAATCAATAGACTCATCTTTACCAGAAGCACGTACGTTGGTCAGTTTCTTTTCACGGGTGGCATTCACCACCAGATCACTATCACGACTGTGAATGCCGATAATCATGCCTTCATACAATGACACACCAGAGCTCAGGAACATGCGACCACGGTCTTGCAATTTCCACAGTGCAAAGGCAACGGATTTACCCTCGCCCATAGAGACAAGTACACCATTCACACGGGCAGGAATCGCACCTACATGAGGGCCATAGGCATGGAACACATGATGCATCACGCCCGTACCACGGGTATCGGTCAAAAATTCAGAGGTGTAACCAATCAAGCCACGGGTCGGGCTGATGAACTCAATACGGGTCATGCCGTCATCGCTGGTTTGCATGTGGGTCATTTCTGCGCCACGACGACCAAGCTTCTCAATCACCGTACCTTGATACTCTTCTTGTACATCCACGGTGACGTGTTCGTAAGGCTCTTGGGTTTTACCATCGACCTGACGGGTAATGACGGTAGGACGCGACACGGCCATTTCAAAGCCTTCACGACGCATGTTTTCCAACAAGATGCCGATATGAAGCTCGCCACGACCTGAAATTTTATACACTTCAGCCGAGTCAGTCTCTTCTACTTTCATCGCTACATTGGTACGTATTTCGCGGAACAAACGTTCACGAATCTGACGCGTGGTAATCAGCTTACCCTCTTTGCCAGCTAAGGGTGAATTGTTAACATGCAATTCCATGGTCAAGGTGGGTTCATCCACTTTCATGACAGGCAATGGCATAGGGTTGTTTTTGTCGGTGATCGTTTCACCAATTTGGATATGTTCAATACCAGCCATACCGACAATATCGCCCGCTTCTGCTTGCTCAACTTCCACACGCTGCAAGCCTTGGAAACCAATCAAACGTGTGATGCGATAGTTATGGGTGCTTGCATCAGCATGAACCACAGTAATATCATCGCCTGTACGGATACGACCATTCGCGATACGACCGATGACGATACGTCCGATGTAATCATCCCAATCCAAGGTGGTCGCGAGCATCTGTAAAGGCGCGTCAGCAGAACCACTGGGGGCAGAAACGTGTTCTAAAATCGTTTCAAACAAGCAAGTGAGATTATCAGATGTGTCGGTATGTGACATCATGGCATAGCCGTTTTTCGCTGAAGCATAGACCACAGGGAAGTCGAGCTGCTCATCTGTTGCACCAAGGGCTGCAAACAGATCAAACGTGGCATCAACACATGCATCAGGGTCAGCACCATCACGGTCAATTTTATTAACCACAACAATCGGGCGCAGTCCAAGAGCCAACGCCTTAGCGGTAACAAAGCGCGTCTGAGGCATGGGGCCTTCAGCCGCATCAACCAACAACAACACACCATCCACCATGTTTAATACACGTTCAACTTCGCCACCAAAATCGGCATGGCCGGGGGTGTCAACGATGTTAATCAGGGTGTCGTTGTATTGTAGGGCAGTGTTTTTGGCAAGAATGGTAATGCCGCGCTCTCGCTCCAAATCGTTGGAATCCATCATGCGTTCACTGATGGCCTGGTGCCCTGTAAATGTACCAGATTGTTTTAGTAGTTCATCGACTAATGTAGTTTTGCCGTGATCCACATGGGCGATAATAGCAATATTTCTCAGCTTACGGGACATCAATAACCTCGGGTGCCGAGCGGGGAAAAAATATAAGCAGTATCTTCATCGTCGATACTAAATCTTGAATGATCAAAATAACGACTGACAAAAAAGCTGCTCCATGATGACTTCATGACCCGGCGAAAATGGGCGCGCATAGTAGCAGAATAAAGCTGAATGGGAATGATTATTTTTTAGTGACTACTCACCTATTTCCTCTGTTTTCCCTCTGCGGCGTTGAAAACGCTCATTTACCAGGGCGTAAACTGCGTGTTTTCGCCGTGCCGATGAAAAAAGTAAGAGGGCGGTGAACGCTTACATTTTTCTGACCCTCATACTCTCCATTGCCAGCGACGTGATAGACTGCGAGCATGCGCGCTTTTGCAGCATCGCGGTTCTGATGACTTCCGTGATGCCTAATTTGTGCATGTACATGGTTGCACGGCAATGTTTTGATAGGGAGTTGTACATGGCTGGTTTTGATGATCGTGATGGTCTTATTTGGCTAGATGGGGAGATGGTTCCTTGGCGGGAAGCCAAGGTGCATGTGCTCACCCATACGCTGCATTATGGTATGGGCGTGTTTGAAGGTGTGCGTGCCTATGATGCCGATGGCGGCACGGCTATTTTCCGCTTGCAGGCACATACGGATCGCCTGTTCCGTTCGGCTCACATCATGAATATGCCGATGCCTTTTTCTAAAGAAGAACTAAACGAAGCGCAACGTGATTCAGTACGAGAGAATGGTTTATCTTCGGCCTATTTGCGCCCGATGGCATTCTATGGCTCCGAAGGCATGGGCTTGCGCGCTGATGGTCTGAAAACGCATGTGATGGTGGCAGCTTGGTCATGGGGGGCTTACTTGGGTGACGATGGTATCAACAACGGCATCCGCATTCGTACATCCTCTTACACCCGCCATCATGTCAACATCGCCATGTGTAAAGCCAAGGCGAATGGTCAATATATTAACTCTATGCTGGGTTTGGCCGAAGCACGCCGCGATGGTTATGACGAAGCACTGTTCCTCGATGTGGATGGGTTTGTTGCTGAAGGCAGTGGCGAAAACGTCTTTATTGTTCGCGATGGCGTGATTTACACCCCCGAACTGACCTCTGCTTTGGACGGCATTACTCGCGCCACCATGATGTTGTTGGCGGCAGAACACGACCTAGAAGTGCGCGAAAAACGCATTACTCGCGATGAAGTGTATGTCGCTGATGAAATGTTCTTTACCGGTACGGCTGCCGAAGTGACCCCTGTTCGGGAAGTCGATGGACGCAGTATTGGTCGTGGCACACGCGGCCCGATCACCAAATTGTTGCAAGATCATTATTTTGATGTGGTGCATGGTCGCAAAGCCAATCATCAGGATTGGTTGACCACCGTTTAACATGGAACATGTGATTAGAACAACAAACGTGCATAGCTTTTTGACGCGCTGTGCAAAAATGTCCCATCGCATGGGGTGGCAGAAAGCCATGCGCGTTCCATGAGTGCCTTGAATGAACGCCGCCAGTCTTTGCTCGATGATGTAGCATGGCTGCGCGGTCATCGTGTGATTGCTGCCATGAGTGGTGGTGTCGATTCCTCCTTGGTGGCAGCGCTGCTGCATGAGGCGGGCGTGGACGTGATTGGTGTGTTCCTGCATGTGTGGGATTATTCGCGTGAAGACTCTTGCCGCCAAGGTTCATGCTGTGCCAGTGAAGATACCTACGATGCGCGCCGTGTTGCTGACCAATTGGGCATACCGTTTTATGTGATGGATATGCGTGACACCTTCCGCCGCGATGTCATTGACCCCTTTGTTGCCGATTATGCCAATGGGCGCACGCCCAACCCTTGTGAACGCTGCAACCGCTTTGTGAAGTTTGGCGCGCTGCTCGACATCGCCGACCAACTCGAAGCCGATTATATTGCCACGGGGCATTATGTGCGTCGCCGTGACGACGATGCTGGTGTCCACATTTACCAAGGCAGCGACCAGAAAAAGGATCAAACCTACTTCCTTGCCACCACGCGCAAGGAGCAGATTTCGCGTATTGTATTCCCCGTGGGTTGCTTGCAGAAAGAAGAGACGCGCCAGCTATCGTTGGACTACGGGTTAAAAACGGCACTGAAGCATGAAAGTCAGGATATTTGTTTCATTCCAGCAGGTGATCGTGTGGCATTTCTTCAGCAGCAAGAGGTCAGCGCGGGTTTTGTCGCGGGCGATATTGTGGATCGCGAAGGGACACGCTTAGGGCAGCACCAAGGGATTGCCCATTACACCTTGGGACAACGCAAAGGTTTAGGGCTGGCCGATGGTCCGTGGCATGTGGTGGCATTAGATGGCATGACAGCACGGGTGGTGGTGGCGCATCCCGAAGATGCCCTGATTCGCCAGATTCGCGTCGGCGAAGTAACATGGCTACACCAGCCGCAGGACGACACCGCTTTGCTCGCTCGTGTGCGTTACCGTATGAAGCCTGCTCGCTGCACGATTGAACTGGACGAGGGCGATGAAGAGACGCTTTCTCTCACCTTTGAACAAGCGCAAAAACCGACGGCACCAGGGCAGGTAGTCGCTTTTTACCGCGATGATGAATTACTTGGTGGTGGTATTGTGATTAGCATCCAAGATCCCCGCAACACGATAGGAGACAACCATGCCGCAATGGTATCATGATTTAGAAGCTTGGTGCTTCGGACACCGTATTTGGGCAACAGCACCCGTGATGGTGGTGCTGTTTTTATTCGCTCACCCCAGCCCCAAGAGTCTGTGTTTGGGCGGCATTGTGGTACTTTTAGGCGAAGCAGGTCGTGCTTGGGCTTCGGGTTATATCGAGAAGAATGCACGCTTGGCAACTGCAGGGCCGTACCGCTTTACACGCAATCCCTTGTACTTTTTCAATGCTGTTATCTTTTTAGGTTTCTGCTTGATGGCGAATAATCCGTGGGCAGCCATTGTGGGCTTAATCTCATTTACCGTTATTTATCGTCCTGCTTTACGCAATGAGGCGGCATATATGCACCAGCTTTTTGGTGAAGAGTTTGAACGTTGGGCAACGGTTGTGCCATTGTTTCTGCCACGTTGGACGCAATACCCTTCACAAGGTCGCTACCAATGGCATTTGTTGATTCAACATCGCGAACATAAAAATGGGCTAGCCATGCTCGGTGGCATTGCGTTGTTTGTAGCTATTTGGTGGTTACAACGCGGGTGAAAACAGCGTTAATTGTACCCTACCGCTACTTGGGTGACACGTTGTTTGCCGTGCCGTTGGCGCGCGCTGCACAGGCGGCAGGGTATCGCG
>JAUZQP010000113.1 GCA_030950965.1 Mariprofundaceae bacterium | reverse complement strand
AGGTTTTTTCCATGTTTTCGTCGGCAAAGCTTAAACCTTCCACGGGATTGAACTGCCCCACCACCGCATAGCCCATGCCCGTCAGCAAGCGAGAGAAAAAGCGATCCATGCGGTCTTCTACCCAGTAACGATGACCACCATCATTTTCAATCTGGCAGGAGGCTAAATCCAGCACATTGCCATGCACCAGTAGCAGGCTTTTGAGGTGAATGAAGCGATCGAGTTCGCGAATCCAGCGCGGCGTGTCGCCATTGATGAGAATCATGATTGATAGCGAGCTTTGGGCGCATCGGAGCGGGCGCGTTCATCGGCTTCCCACGATCCTGCATCATCCACCACCACAATCGGAATCGATGCCTGCGGAATTTCACGTTCAAGCTCAACGTGGTACTGAAAGCCATCCATCACCAATTGACGAATCAATTGCTTAAGGTCTTTGCACCAACGTTTTTCCTGTTCACGCATGACCTTGATTTCATCATTGCCCATATCACTATCTTGCGCTGACCGCTCATGTTGAAACTGAAAGCCAATGCGCAAATCACCCTTCAAGGCAACAGCCACACGGTCACCACCAGGAATACGCCAATAACTGCGTCCATCGTCATCATCTTCCAGCCATTGGTAATCCATGCTTTCTAAATGCATGCGCATCCGTTCTTCTGCTGCTGCACGCGCCGCTTGCATGATGACGTATTGATCGACCTGTGTTTTTAACTCGGCAGCTTTTTCCTCTAACAGGTCAATACTTTCACCCCGTTCAGCAATCGCTTGCAGGCTGTATTCTAACAATGCTTGCATGCTGACAAACTCCCGCTCTAGGGCGGAACCAGCGGCAAGGTATTTGTAGGTCACCACCGTATCCAACAAGCTCTTGGTACGCTGAAAGAGATCAAATTGGTAGGCTTGTTGTTCGTCTTGCTGTTGCAATTGCAGTTGAATCGTCTGCTTGAGCATCGCTTGAAAACTTTCGATATTATCTGGCAGCACGGGTTCATCTTGTGCCTGCATCGCAGCAATGCGCGCCTGCAAACGGGGGAACGGGGAACCTTCTGCCTGCAACAATGCAGCAGGAACGGTGCTCAACAGCGTTTGCAATGCAGCAAGGGCGGCACGTTGTTGTTGATAGTTATTTAAATAACCGTCATCCATAGTCTGCCTAGTTTCTGCTGCTGGCTGCGTATCTTGCACGGTAAACGATGCTAAACGCAGCAGAACTTGTTGCTGTTCGGCGTGTTCCTGTTGCTTGACTGAGGCAAATGCCTCAAACGCCTGCAAACTGGCATTGCGCTGTGTTTCATCGCGTTTTTTTTCTGTGGCTAAGCGTTTAAATTCAGCGCGCCGTTCAGCTAACATATACGCAGCAACAGAACCCACCGCAACGACGGCTGCCGCACCAGCGACCACGGCGAGACCTACTGGCGATGCAACGGCGACACTGACGACGACCGCTTCGCCACTCATGATGCCGCTCCTAAAATACGATCCACATCTCCGACCAGCGCTTGCACCGCTTGCAACGAAGCGTCTAAGCCGCGTCGCTCCTCTTCGTTCAAATCTAATTCAATCACACCTTCCATACCACCGCCGCCTAATTTGCATGGCACGCCCATGAAATAGCCGTTGATACCATATTCACCCTCAAGGTGGGCAGCGCATGGTAAAACACGATTTTGATCTTTCAAAATAGCTTCCAACATAGCTACCACCGCTGCCCCTGGGGCATAATAGGCGGAGCCCGTTTTGAGCAACTGCACAATTTCAGCACCACCGGCTGCGGTGCGTTGGCAAATGGCTTGAATGTCATCCGCGCTCATCAACTCACTCAGTGGAATACCTGCCACGGTAGCGTAGCGCGTCAACGGCACCATCGTGTCACCATGACCACCCAGCACGAAGGCCGACACCTCGTTAATCGACACATCCAATGCTGAGGCGATAAAGCTACGCATACGCGCCGAATCCAGCACACCCGCCATGCCGATAATCCGGGAACGCGGGAAGCCAGATACCTGCTGCGCCGTGTACACCATCGCATCCAGCGGATTGGTGACCAACACAAGAATGCAATTCGGCGAGTGTTCGACAATCTGGCGCGTTACATCGCGGATAATGTTGACGTTGGTGTTCAGCAAATCATCACGACTCATGCCAGGTTTTCGCGCTATGCCAGCGGTAATCACCACCACATCGGAGTCAGCGGTGTCGGCATAGAGCTGCGTGCCTGTAATATTGACGTTATAACCTTGAATCGGCGAGGCTTCAAACATATCCAAAGCCTTGCCCTGTGGCACACCGGGTACCACATCGAGCAGTACAATATCGCCCAGCTCTTTTTGCGCCGCCAAGAAGGCAGCCGTTGCTCCGACATTGCCCGACCCGACAATGGTAACTTTCTTCCGTTGGAAATAGCGGTTATCACCGCGTGTAACACCAGACCAGCGCATGGCGGCCTCCTTGCATTTTCGGCAATGCTGTTTATCGTATTACCGATGAATATCCTTTACGACGCATTGCCAGCAAGTGTGCTAAAACTTTGCCACCATATCAAGCACTGTGGCGGTCACGCATGGTTAGTCGGCGGCGCGCTGCGTGATGTTTTGTTGGGACGCGCTATTCATGATATTGACTTGGAAGTGTTTGGGCTGGACTTCACCACCCTGCATGATGCCTTGCTGCCACTGGGTCGCTGTGATTGTGTCGGCCGCCAGTTTGGCGTGATGAAATTACAGTACCATGGTCGCTGCATTGATATTGCCTTGCCACGTCGAGAGGTGAAAATAGCGAGTGGACATCGCGGTTTCAGCGTCGAGGCTGACCCACAGCTAGCACCCGAACAAGCGGTGCTACGCCGTGATTTCACCATCAATGCGATGATGTACGATCCATTAAACGCGGTATTCCTTGACCTGCATCATGGTCGCGATGATTTAAACCAAGGCTGCTTGCGCCATGTTTCCGATGCCTTTGTGGAAGACCCCTTGCGCCCTTTGCGTGCCATGCAATTCGCCGCTCGTTACCGTATGCACCTGCACCCCAGCACCGCCACATTGTGTCGCAGTATGTTGCATGAAGCCAACGCTTTACCCCGCGAACGGCTATGGCAGGAGTGGCGTAAATGGTCGCTGGCAGACGCACCATCGTATGGTTTGCAAGCACTGCACGACAGTGGCTGGCTGGCACATTACCCGCAGTTGCAAGCCATGCAAGGCTGCGCCCAAGAACCACGCTGGCATCCTGAAGGGGACGTATGGACGCATACATCTTTGGTGGTCGATCAGATGGCTGCCATTGCCCAGCAACGCGGTTTACCCGAAGAGGAGCAATCCATACTCTGTTTTGCTGCCTTGCTGCACGATATTGCCAAACCGCTCACCAGTTTTGCTGACCCGCAAGGGCACATTCGCTCACCAGGTCATGCCCAAGCAGCCGAACCCCTGATTGCACAGTTTTTTAGCAGTATCGGCGCGCCCTCACGCCTGTTGCGTCCTGTGTGGCATTTGGTAAATGATCACCTCACCCATTTGCATGCCCAGCCCACAGCCCGCGCCATTCGCCGTTTAAGCGCAAGGCTCAGCCCTGTGTCTTTGCAACAATGGGAAATGCTGGTGCAAGCCGATGCCTCAGGTCGCACGCCGCATCCACCATCACGTCCTGCGCTGCCATGGCTAGAACAAGCGCAAGCGATGAACATTGCCGATACGCGCCCCACGCCGTGGGTAACAGGCGCCATGCTGATCGCTTTAGGCATGAAACCGAGTCCCGCGATGGGGCAGTTGATTCACCAAGCCTATGAAGCGCAACTCGATGGTGGATTTGATTCCCCCGAAGCCGCGCAACA
>JAUZQP010000112.1 GCA_030950965.1 Mariprofundaceae bacterium | reverse complement strand
CATCACTTCAAATACTTTGCCGAAGGTTACCATGTACCAGCGGGTGAAGTGTATGCCGCAGTCGAGCATCCTAAAGGTGAATTCGGTGTCTATTTGGTTTCCGATGGTTCTAATAAACCTTACCGTATGAAAGTACGCGCTTCGGGTTTTGCTCATATTGAAGCATTGGACTATATGTGTCGCGGTCACATGATTGCTGATGTAGTAACGATTCTCGGCACACAAGACATTGTATTCGGAGAGGTGGACCGATGAACACAGCTGTTGATACCACACAGATGGGTAAGGTGGAATTCTCCCCCCTCCAACTTGAAGCTATTCGCTTGCTGATTGCACGTTACCCACAACCACTGTCTGCTTTACTGCCTGTGTTACACATGGCGCAAGAACATTTTGGCTATTTGCCGATGAATGTACAGCAGTTGGTGGCAGACACCTTGAATATAAGTTTGATGCAAGTGCGCGAAGTGGTGACGTTTTATACCATGTTTCGCGAACATGAGACGGGTAAATATCGGTTGGAAGTGTGTACCAATGCAGGCTGCATGCTCAATGGTGCTTATGAGTTGCTCGACCATATGTGCGACACCTTGGGTATTAAGGTGGGAGAAACCACTGCAGATGGTCTGTTCACCATAACAGAAGTGGAATGTGCTGGTGCATGCGGCGGTGCGCCTGTGGTGCAAGTGAATAACATCTACCACGAAAAAGTATCCGCTGGTGATATGGATACCTTGATTACCGAAGTTCGCGGTAAGAAATTAGGCGGTGCAGCATGATTGCTTCTGATCCTAGTAAAGTAACGGCGATCTGTTTTGATCGCATTCATATTCCTGGACAAAACACCTTAGCGGTGGCACAAAAAAATGGTGCCTATGCCTTTTTGCCCACAGTGCTGAATGAATTTGATAGCCCTAAAATTATTAGTGAAGTGAAAACATCAGGGCTTCGAGGTCGTGGCGGTGCAGGTTTTCCCACGGGTATGAAATGGAGTTTTGTACCGCGCAATACGGGTAAACCCACCTATTTGCTGTGTAATGCAGATGAAGGCGAGCCCGGTACATTTAAAGACCGTGATATTATGCGATTTGATCCGCATTTATTGATCGAAGGCATGATTATGTCGGGTTTTGCCTTGGGCGTGCGGGATGCATATATCTATATTCGCGGCGAATTTTTGCACGAAGCCAATGTGCTAGATGCTGCGGTTAAAGAGGCGTACGAAGCCAATTTGCTGGGTCAACGTATTCTTGGTAGTTCATTCAGCATGAACTTAACCGTTCATCGTGGTGCTGGTGCCTATATTTGTGGCGAAGAAACGGCATTGATTGAATCGTTGGAAGGTCGCGCTGGTCGTCCACGCTTTAAACCACCGTTCCCTGCTGTGGAGGGTTTTTATCGCTCCCCTACAGTCGTGAACAATGTGGAAACATTATGCACTATTCCTGCCATCTTAGCGCATGGTGGCGAATGGCATAGTAAAATTGGTGTGCCGAACAGTGCAGGTATGAAGATCTTTTCTGTTTCTGGTAACGTTAATAAAGCAGGTAACTACGAAGTACCGATGGGTACACCGCTGCGTGTACTGGTTGAACAATATTGTGGTGGCTTACAGCATGGTGATGTGCCCAAGGTAATTATTCCAGGCGGTTCCTCTACCCCATGGTTGGGCGCAGAGCATTACGATATACCCTTGGCTTATGATGAAGTACATAAAGCAGGCTCCATGCTTGGTTCTGGTGCGGTGATTATTTTGGACGAGACGGCAGACCCTATTGCTTTGACTCGTCGCTTAGCACATTTTTATGCCCATGAATCATGCGGACAATGTACGCCTTGCCGTGAAGGTACAGGCTGGCTAGAGCGCGTGATGCTCCGCTTAGAAGCGGGGCAGTGTAACGAACAAGATTTAGTCGTACTGAAGGAAGCCTCGCAACACATGGCAGGACGCACGATTTGTGCTTTGGCTGATGGTGCAGCCGCGCCTATTTTGTCGCTGTTGAAGATGTTTCCTGATGCGGTGCGTAGTTATTTGGCGGAGAATAAAGCATGACAACGTTAACCATTAACGGTGAGGAAGTAAGCGTTCCTGCAAAAACCAGTATTCTGGAGGCTTGCCGCCAGCATGGTGTGGATGTACCGTACTTCTGTTATCACCCTGAATTAAAAGTCGCCGCCAACTGCCGTATGTGTTTGGTGGAGGTGGAAGGGTGGCCCAAACCAGCGGCATCATGTTGTACCCCTGTCGGCGAAGGCATGAAAGTCAAAACACAGACCGAAATGCTGAAAAAGGATCGCAAAATGGTGATGGAGTATTTGCTCATTCATCATCCTTTAGATTGCCCCGTATGCGACCAAGGTGGTGGTTGTAAACTGCAAGATTACACCGTCCAGCACGGTGCTTCACGGGGTCGTTATGTCGAGCCCAAGCGGCGCACCGAAGATAAAGAGATTGGTCCTTTTATTAAAACCAGCATGACGCGCTGTATTCACTGCACACGCTGTGTACGTTTTGCCGATGAAGTGGCTGGAACGGGTGACATGGGCGTGTTGAATCGCGGTGACCATATGCGTATTGATTCCATTGTAGAGGGCTGTCTCAGCTCTGAACTATCTGGAAACCTAGCAGAGTTATGCCCCGTTGGAGCCTTGCTGGATAAACCATCTAATGACGTTTCCCGTCCCTGGGAAATGACCCGTCATCACAGTACATGCACCCAGTGCCCACAGGGTTGCGATATTATTATTGAATCCCGTGATGACGAAGTGATGCGTATTAAACATGATCCCCATGGCTCAGAAGCATGGATTTGTGATCGTGGTCGTTTTGTTTACGATGCTTTCCGTTCGGATCATCGATTGTTGGCACCGCATATTGGTGGGGAACCATGTGATTGGGGTGCGGCGATTGATAAAACAGTTGAGTTGTTGAAGCATAAACGTGTTGGTATGATCTTTTCTCCTTTGTGGAGTGTTGAAGGGTTAACATCCATTCGTTTGATGCGTGATGCGGTGATACCTGATGCCCAAGTAGCGTTTGATCTTCATCGTCGTGATACCCGCGATTTTGCTTTTGAAGAGGGCATGGCGATGAGCAGTGCCGATATTGAAGCGGCTGATGAAGTGGTAATCTTGGGTTCTGATTTGCGCCAACGCCTGCCTATGCTGATGCAGCGGTTGCGCCGCCGTGTGGGTAAAGGTTTAGAGCTTACCCGTATTGGCGCTATGAACTATCGCACCAATACGACCGTGAGCAAAGACGCATTGATTCGTCCGCGTGACTGGCCCGCTGTGATTGCTCGCGCTATGCAACAAATGATGGATCTGAATAAGGGTGCGGCTGGCATGGATGCGTGGCTGGAGCATGTTCCAGAGCGTAACGAAGCGGGTAAACTGTTGGCTGACGCATTGTTGGCTGATTCTTGTGCTCTATTGGTGGGTGAAGAAATTCGTGCACACCAAGATGCTGCATCGTTGATTTATGGTATTGATTTACTGATGCGTGCTACGGGGCATGGCGAAGCAGGTAACGATGGGCGGAATCTGATTCCTGAAGGCATGAATGCACAGTTACTTTCTGCTGTATTTGGCGATGTTCGCACCAGCATAGGTGATTTGCTGCAAGCCGCAGAAAATGGTGAATTAGACGCTTTGGTCTTGGTCGGAAGTGACCCGCTCGGCGATGGTTTATTTCCCATGGAAGCACGTCGTGTTTTGGGTAAAGTCCCCTTGGTTCAAGTGGGTGCAATATCAGGTCAGATTGCACAGTTTGCTGATGTTCAATTACCTGCTGCAGCGTATGCTGAAGTTGAAGGAACGTTCATTAATATGGAAGGGCGTGTGCGTGTGGCTGACAAGCCCTTGCGCTCGCTGGGTGAAAGCCGATCTTTGTGGAAGGTGATGATGCGCCTAGCTGATGCCTTGGGGGCAGATAGAGTGCCTGTCGTCACGGTTGAAGAATTGCGCGACGAAGCAATGCGCTATTTGCCTGCATTAAAAACGGTCTTTGAAGGCCAACATGATGCCGATTGGCGTATGCCTGTGGTGCGTAATAAACATGCAGTGGTGTTGCCATCCGATGCTGTGCCTGTGATGGAATTGGATATAGTGAGTCGTTTCTCCTTGTACCGTGAAGGTGCTTGGGCGCGGGCTTCAGCTTTGTTGCGCGAAGCAGGTGAGTTATTCCGCCTTCCTGATGTGTTAGTCCACCCACAAACGTTGAAAGACTTGGGGCTAGAAGAGGGTGCATGTGTCATTCGTACGGCTTCAGGTGAGTACACCCACCATGTTGGTGTA
>JAUZQP010000111.1 GCA_030950965.1 Mariprofundaceae bacterium | reverse complement strand
GTTGGCAGCTTGTTCTTCGCGCATCATACCGCCTTCGCCGGAGCAAATGCCTGTGCCTGCCAGTTGCGCACCTTGCGCTAAGGCAAGCTTCGCTTCAGGTGATAACGAGCCAAAACTCATGTCGGAGACAAACAGGGGGGGTTTGAGTACCAGTGGTTTGTTGGCATTGGGGCCAATGATTAAATCACTGCCCACGGGTACATCTTCCATCAAGGGCTTGGTGGCAAATTGCGCCGCCAATAATTGTATATCATCCCACGCAGGCAAGGTGTTGCGCGGCACGCCCATGGCGACCATTTCACCATGATGCCCTGTTTGCTCTAAGCCATATTGCGCCAAATCATGAATGCGCTTCACGGTGGGCTCTTCAGGTGTGGCTTGCACCTCTTCTGCGCTTGCTACATGGGCAACAGGCGTGACAGCCTCTTTGGGTAAGGACTGATGTGCACCATCACAATAAGGCGGATTTTTCGAGTGTTTACACATACATAGAAATGCTTTTTCAGAGGCTTTTGCTTTGAACGCCAGCGGCGTAAAATCAGTGCCACGATGCGAGCCGTCACAAAACGGTTGGTTTTTAGAGCGGTCACAGCTGCACCAATAATATTCCTGACCTTCTTCTAGCTCCACACCCTTGGGGTGTTTGGCTGCGATAATGGGTTTACTCATATTAACTCCTTAACCTAACTACTTCCACTCGTCTCGATTATGGGGGGCATCCCAATCCGCTTGCGGACCACGCGCAACGATGCGGTTGGGGTTGATGCTCTCGTGACTACCATAATAATGCTGTTTGATGTGCGTTAAATTCACTGTTTCGCGCACATTGCGGAATTGGTATAGCTCTCGCAGGTAATGGGATATATGCGAATAATCCGCGATACGTTGACGATTGCACTTGAAGTGCCCTACATACACAGCATCAAAGCGAATCAAGGTAGTAAACAAACGCCAATCGGCCTCAGTTAAGCGGTCGCCGACCAAGTAACGCTGCTGCGATAAGCGTTGATCCACCTCATCCAATGCGCCAAATAGCGCGTCAAAAGCCTCATCATACGCCGTTTGAGTGGTGGCAAAGCCACAGCGATACACACCGTTATTGATGCCGTGATAAACAACATCATTGATGCGGTCAATCTCCTCTCGCAGGTGAGCTGGGTAATAATCATCCTCATTGCCTGTGAGTGCGTTAAAAGCGGAGTTAAACATACGGATGATGTCCGCAGATTCATTGGAAACAATGGTTTTTTCTGCTTTGTCCCACAAAATAGGTACGGTCACCCGTCCAGAATAATTCGGATCAGCCTTGGTGTACAATTGATGGGCATAATCAAACCCATACAAGGGCTCAGGCTCATCAAACTGCCAGCCATACTGCAACATGTTGGGGCTAACCACCGTGACATCAATCAGTGACTCCAAGCCTTTGAGTTGCCGAAAAATAAGCGTGCGGTGCGCCCAAGGGCATGCCAAAGAGACATACAGATGATAACGCCCTGCCGCAGGTGTAAAAGAACTATCCGCCGAAATATGCTGACAAAACTGTGCTGCTGAACGTTGGAATGAACCGCCTGTAGACGCGGTGTCATACCACTGATCGTGCCAAATACCATCCACCAATAAACCCATTGATTCGCTCCTACTGTATCGCTTCGTGCCAAGATGGCGCAATCATAGAACGCTTTTCCATTTATAAAAAATATATTGTTCTTATCTTCTTGATAGTTATAGTTTATCATTATGACATTGGAACAATTACGTGTTTTCTGCGCTATCGTCGAACAGGGTGGTTTTCGGGCTGCTGGTGACAAGCTGTATAAAAGCCAAGCATCCATCAGTATTGCATTGAAAAAGCTAGAGGAAGAGCTGGGTTTAAGCCTGTTTCATCGTGACAGCTACCGCCCGCAGCTCACAGAGCATGGTGCAGCTCTGTACAAAAAGGCGCTTGCTATTCTGCAACGGAGTGCGGAATTTGTGCACCTGGCTGAGCATTTTTCGGTAGGGGAAGAGAGTGAGCTACGCTTGGCAATCAGTGGCATTACACCCATTGAGATAATTTTAGGCGTGCTGCAACATACATCGCAACAGTCACCCTCAACGCAATTATCACTACAAATTGAGAACCTCAACGGCACGATGGAGCGGCTCTATGATGGTGATGCTGATATTGCGATCACCGAACACAATAACCACGATACCGATTTTGAATCGCAACACTTAACTCGGATTCAACTCATTGCCGTACTTGCGCCGAGTTCACCCTTGGCCGAGCGCGCCGCCATACTGAGCGAAGCGGATATAGAGGGACTTACACAAATTATTGTGCGGGACACCAGCCTACACAGTGCCAAAGTAACGGCAGGTGTGATTGCTGGCAGTAATAGGTGGGTAGTGAATGATTTTATGATGAAAAAGCAGATTATTGCATCAGGCTCAGGCTGGGGGCGTATGCCGCTACACATGGTGCAAGAAGATGTGAGGCAAGGGCGTTTAATTGCTATTTCCAGCACTCACTTTCCGCCGATTTCTGTCGAAATAAAAGCCCTGCGCCATAAGCACAAGCCCATAGGCCCTACTGCTGCCGCCTTATGGCAGCGGTTGCAGCGTATTGATTGGCAAGCTACTGCTGGTCAGTCGCTATAAAACGTAGGTGAACGGTTATAAATCAAGAACTTATGGTTTCCAGCAAGGTGAGGTTGACGCGCAGGTCGAATTCCAGCTGGTGGTAGTCTGGCTCCATGTTGCAGCAGAGTTGGTAAAAGGCCTTGTTGTGCGCAGGCTCTTTCATGTGAGCGAGCTCATGCACCACAATCATGCGTAGAAACTCTGGCGGCAGATCCTTGAATATCGTCGCGACATGAATCTCGCGTTTTGCCTTGAGTTTGCCACCATGAACCTGTGATTTACTGGTGTGAATCCCCAGTGCGTTGCGGGTAAGTAGAAGTGAGCTATCAAACGCCACCCTGTTCAGTGGCGGCGATTTGCGCAGATACCGCTCTTTGAGTTGCATGGCATAATGATACAGAGCCTTGTCGCTACGCACCGTGTGGCCATGCGGATACTTTCGCTGCAACCACGCTGCCAGCCGATCCTCTTGGATCATCTGTTTGATACTCTCAGTCAATTCAGCCGGATATCCGGCAAGGTAGTTCGGTGGCAGTTTGGGGCGCATCGCCGCAGCTTAATACAGGAGCGTAACACATTCACGTTATAGCGTTAAATTATCTTAGTGGAAAATAGATGTCGGTAAGCAGCCTATTTTCTGACACTTCAGGCATGAAATTCAGGTATTCAAAGAAGATAGGGTTATCACGCTTAACCTCTTCTCGGCTGGGTAACCATGAGCGTTTCAGGTCATTCACTTTCAACTGCAGCGTATCACGTGAACCAATGTGACGCACTTTTGCACAGCGACCAGCAGAAATTTTCCGGTTCATTACACCAAAGCTGTTTTCAGCTATATCGGTGTCGATTTCGCTGCAAATAGCAAAGCGAAAACTTTCGATGGGTCTTACATCGGGATCACTCAGGGCAACACCAAACATTCGCGTCGGAGTGGTCGGTAGGCAGCCGCTATCTTTTTGCCAAGCTCTAAAAAACGCCATGGACTGATCCAGTGTCTCAAGCTCATTCACATGTTCTAATGCTGCCACCTTGATGGCTTTTATGTTCACGATATTTACTCTCATATGCGGTCATGCTATTTTATTCCCACCACAATAGATATTCAGCATATTGATCAATGCAAAAGTGAGAGATCAATAGAGCATGATTCACTGCCTTAACAGCAATAGCGGTGGGGTATGTAACACGCGGCGGGTGGCGAGCATGCCAAATAGTGGAATGATCAAGCCTCCAACCAACAGGCCAGCAAGCAGCACCCAGGGGGTGAAGTGCCATGGCATCTCGAACACCCAGCTTGATAGTCCCCAAGCGACTGCCGAGGCGGTGAGGGCGGCGAGCAGTCCAGCTAGTAGCCCCAGCAAGATAAACTCGGCAAGTACGGCTCGGTGCAGTAGGGCATTGCCAGCCCCCAGCGTGCGCATCACCGCCACCTCGCGCATGCGCTCATCGAGCGAGGATTGCACCGCCGCTAGCATCACGGTGATTGCCGCCAACAGTGTAAA
>JAUZQP010000110.1 GCA_030950965.1 Mariprofundaceae bacterium | reverse complement strand
GTGGAACCGTGACCCTTCGGGGCAAGAGGTTGCTGCCTGTCGTGCCTATTTGGATGCGCAAATTCATGCGGTAAAGCCGCGTGTGATCTGTTTGCTGGGGCGTATTGCCGCTCATCATGTACTCAACACGGATGATAGTCTCGCCGATTTGCGTGGACGCTGGCACAGTTATCACGGTATTCCTGTTTATGTGAGCCACCATCCAGCATATTTATTGCGTGCACCGCAGCGCAAAAAAGAGGCATGGCAAGACCTACAAGCTATTATGGCATGCTTAAGTAGGCACACAAAATAATCTTAACATTTCTAACTGGCCTATCCACGCGACCTTCTGCGCCACAAAAAAAGTTGCAGATCAACAAGCAGATCAACCATACGCGCCCTTTTTTGTGCCTTGAATATCGCGAAATATTCGGTGCGATCAATGCCAAGGTAACGCTTGAATCATGATGCAGCGTAATCATGATTATCCATTAGCGAACCGTTCATCCGCACGCTGGCTGTTGCTTTTGTATGCCACGGCTGGTGTTACAGCGTTGGCATACCAAGTATTGTGGTCGCGCATGCTGGGTGTGTTGTTCGGTGCAAGTACTGTGGCTGTGGTGATTACCGTGTCTGCCTTTATGCTCGGCTTGGGGCTGGGCAGCGTTGTGGGCTCTAAAAAACGAAGTATCCAATCATTCCCTCTATTGCTGGGGTTGATCGCTGGTGTGGAGTTACTGGTGGCCTGCTATGCCTTGATGCTACCGTGGTTGAGTAGCACCTTGTTTGGCTGGCGTATATGGTTTGGTTCGTGGGACTTGCTTATTTCTTATGGACTTGCGGCATTTATGCTGTTTGTTCCTGCTACGTTGTTGGGCTTTGCTTTTCCGCTGGCTGTGCGTGCTGGTTCATGTTGCGGTATTCAGTTACACCGCTTGTATGGCTGGAATGCAGCAGGTGGTGCAGCAGGTGCATTGTTACCCCTGCTCTTACTGCCGTTGCTGGGTTGGAGTAGCGCTTTGCAGGCAGTAGCGATGTTAGGGCTACTGCTTGCCGCTGGCTTTGCCATCGTTGGCTACCGCGCCAAGGTCGCTGCACATCATGAAACAGCCGTATCTTTAGCGCGTCCACCGTTAAGCTATTTACTCAGTTATGCCGCTATCGGTAGCGGTGCGATGATGTTAGAGATCGTTTGGATTCGCATGTACGGCATGGTATTGCTGCGCACGGAATATGTGATGGCAATGATTATCACAGTGTTTTTGCTCGGTATTGCTTTAGGCAGCCTGATGGCCGCCCGTTTGCCGCGTGCTCTGGTATTACGCCTGATGCCGCTTGTGGTGTTACTGTGTGGTATCGTGGGACTGCTGCTCTTACCCGCATTGAGTACATGGGTGCATCAATGGCAGTTTAACAGTTTATTCGTCGCCCTATTAGCTCAAACGGCAGTACTCACGGTGTTGACTGCGCCCGTGACCTTGGCATTGGGTGCATGGTTGCCACTGCTGATGCGCGATGATGATGGACAAATACTGTGGGATGGTGCGTGGCTGTATGGCGTGAACAGCGTTGGTGCGTTCATCGGCGGAATGCTGGCAGGGTTTGTGCTGATTCCATGGCTGGGTAGCGCGATGAGTTGGTTGTTCGCTGTGCTGTTGATTGCTGCCAGTGGTTGTTATTGGGGGGCACAGCGTTGGCAACGGCTTGCTCTAGTGATGATCATTGCCCTGCCTATGATGCTGTGGAAGGGCGATTTCCCTGCTGTTGCCAGCTTATTGCCCAGTGAGTTTGCAGGGACGACCCAACTACGTTTGCACGAAGATGCCCTGTCCATCACGCATGTGTTAGCGCAAGCTGATGGGCAACGGGTTCTGCTTGCCGACTTACAACGACTGGATGCCTCTACCGAGCCGACTGCTGTTGCCGTGCAGCGGAACGAAGCGCGCTTGCCCATGATGCTACACGGTGAAGCCAAGCAGGTGCTATTTCTTGGTTTGGGCACAGGGATTACTGCTGCCGCTGCGCTGGCATGGGCTGATGCGCACGTAACAGCAGTGGAGTTATCTGCGGGCGCCATTACCGCAGCGAGTCACGATTTTGTGCGTAGCAACCACCATGTGGCAGATCATATTACTATGATTCACGACGATGCACGCCGTTATTTAATGCAAACCGACTTGCCGGCTTACGATGTCATCGTGGGTGATCTATTCCACCCTGATTTAGTCGGACGAGCACAACTTTTATCGCGCCAGCAGTTTCAACGTGCGCGTAACCATTTGAGTGATAGCGGCCTGTTTTGCCAATGGTTGGCGTTGAATCAGTTTGATGCGCTGACGCTGCAAGTCGTCTTGCGCACCTTTGCTCAAGTGTTCCCGAATAATGCTGTGTTTATTGATGGCTTCCGCCTCGGTATGGTGGGCTATGTAGGGGCACAGCCTCAAGCCCAAGTATTGCTAAAACAGTGGCAAGATTTTGATAGCGAGCAGCGCGAACAGGCCTTTGGTAGCGAAACAGCTTGGACATGGTTAAGTCGCTATGGGGGAACTGCGCAAAGCCTATTGCAACAGCAGCAAGGGCGCGTTCAAGATGAATGGTGGCCTGTCATTGAATATGTTTTGCCGCAGATGCATTACGGCGACTCTACTCTGCCACAGTTATTACAACAGCTATTACGCCAACGTCCCGATTGGCAACATGCTGCTGCTGATTTCCATGTTGCAACAGCAGAGCGAGAAGCATTCAAACGGGCATGGTTTGCCAATACCTTGTTGATGCGCGGTCAGTTGTTAGAGATAGCACCATCGAGCCAGGCTCCTGACCCTATGCGTCTGTTTAACATGGCATACCGCGCCGCGCCTGACAATCGCTGGGCGGCATTTGCTGTTGCCGATGCCATGTACAACAGTTTGGCCGCTGGACCACCGCCTAACATGACGATCAAAGAGGCCTTGCAAAAAATTCTCAGCATCCGACCCGATCACGAACGAGCCCTGCGCCGTCTGCTGCAACTCGCGAAGAACGAAGGCGATGAAGTGTTAGCGCAACAATGCAAGCGCAGATGGGATAGCATCAGTCCTTACCATCAATAGCCTTAGGTAACTCGCAATAAATAATCTACCAAAATCGCGCAGGATTTTTGTTCAGCGTCAAGGCGCAAAAAGCAAAGCATAGCTCGCTATGTAAGCTTTTTTGCAACGCCGATGCTGGGCAAAAAGACAAGCTAGTTTGGTAGATTATTTATTGCGAGTTACCTTATAAGTAGGTACGCAAAATTATTTTGTATGCCTACTCACACGCTTCAATCGCGTCACTGGGCAGTGTTCCAGCCAGTGCACTCAGTACTTCATTAGGGGTGGTGCATAGCTGAAGTAACGGCAATGGGGTACTTTGGGAGAACAGCAGATGCTCCGACAGTGTGGGCATCATGGCTTGCCACATTTCGCCATAGAGAATCAATGGGCGCGGTTCTAGCACACCAATAGCGGCGAGATCCCAGCTCATGGCAAACTCTGCTAGCGTACCTAAGCCGCCAGGTAGCACCAACCAAGC
>JAUZQP010000011.1 GCA_030950965.1 Mariprofundaceae bacterium | reverse complement strand
CAAGAACGGCGTGAAATATTCATTCAAGATCAGCGCGGTGCATTGCAACTGGCGCAACGAGTGGGCAGAGAAGAAGGGGATTATCTAGCGTCCCAGCGTATCGCAATAAACTTGCTTCATGTCTTAGATGACGAAAGCATTGCCAACAACACAGGTTTAAGTCTTGATGATGTGCGCGCACTTCGTCAGCAAGATAAAGGGGTATAGCTTATGCCAACAGTTCATCATAGGTTGATGGTTCGTGATCACATTGATCGCATGGGCGATAACAGCAATGCCTTGAGCGCGCTGTTTTACAGTCATTTGTTTCGTTTGCAGCCATCCTTGCGGGTGGTATTCAACGGCGGTGTGCCGAGGTTGAATCGTAAGTTTAATAGCATGATTGCCACGTTTAAAAATGTTAAGCATCTGGAGAAAATATCTGCCGCCATTGAGTCGATGGCGGAACGTCATGTGCAATATCATATTGAACTGGCTTACTTCCCACTATTTCGTGAATCCTTGTTGCTGGCATTACGTGATCTGTTAGCCGATGCATTCACACCTGAATTAGAGCACGCCTGGGCAAGCGTGTTTGACGAAGTTTCTACCATCATGTCAACCACATTGGCACAGCATGCCGAGCTGCAACATCCAACACCCAAGGATGCTCACGAAGCAGATTTACTGGCGCTGATCGGCGGTGAAGCGGTAGTAACATCCGTCCATCAGCGTTTTTACGATGCTATATACGAAGATGATTTTTTAGGACGTTTCTTCCATCACCGAGCGAAACATTTGTTGGTGCGTAAACAAACGGAGTTCATGGTTGCAGCTTTTGGTGGGGAAAATCACTATCGCGGCGAACCGCCCGCATTTGTTCACATGCATATGTTTATTACCGCAGAAATGTCCGCTATTCGCGAACGTTACTTGCACTGGGCTATCATGGCTGAAGGGCTTGGTGAGGTTGTTTGTGAAGCTTGGTTGAAGGTTGACCGCTCTTTTCGCCCTTCGATTGAAAAAGAGCACGTGGATGATTGTGTCATGCGCTGCTGGGGGCAGATGCCAACTGTAGTGAAAAAACCTGAGGGCTATGAGCCACCAGTGTTTTAACCTGAATGATTCGGGTTAACTTGAGTTGTTTTGATTTACTGATGATTGGTGTTCTTTGTTTGGCTGTCGATTTTTAGCTTTACAAAGCTGAGTGTTCCATATTATATGTAGTGATGGTTTACTGCTCGCTTGCGATTTTTGCCGTTAGTTTTAACTGATGTTTGGCACTATGTTGCCATAGCTTATGATGGGTGACTTACCCGTTATAGGTGCGTGTGATGCTTTTGCGTATTGACAGGCTGTGTTGTGCTAGCTATGTTTCGCGACCCTTTAACGGTAGCCGCTTGTTGTGGTTTGCTGAAAACAGGGTGAGAAACTGGAGAAAAGGTCACATGCCAACAATTAATCAGTTGATTCGCAAACCACGAAAAGACAAACGTAAAATTAATAAAGTTCCAGCGTTGCAGGCTTGTCCTCAGCGTCGTGGCGTTTGCACTCGTGTATATACCACCACGCCGAAAAAACCTAACTCTGCTTTGCGTAAAGTCGCTCGTGTGCGGTTGACCAATGGGCATGAAGTAACGGCTTATATTCCCGGTGAAGGTCATAAATTACAAGAGCATTCAGTGGTTCTGATCCGTGGCGGACGCGTAAAAGATTTACCAGGTGTTCGTTATCATATCTTGCGCGGCGTTCTTGACACGACGGGCGTCGAGGGTCGCAGACAGGCGCGTTCTAAATATGGCGCCAAGCGCCCCAAATAATAGGAGTTTAGCTAATGCCTCGTAAAGGTCCAGCCCCCCGTCGTCCGATTGTACCAGATGCAAAGTACGGCGATCAAAAAGTTTCTACGGTAATTAACCGTATTATGCGTGATGGTAAAAAGTCAATCGCTGAAGCTATCGTATATGATGCAATGGAAATTGCAGCGAAGAAGAGCGGCGATCCTGCTCTGGATGTGATACATCGCGCATTAGAAGCGATTCGTCCATTGGTTGAAGTGAAGTCTCGCCGTGTTGGTGGTGCAACTTACCAAGTTCCTATCGAAGTTTCCGACCGCCGCCAGATGTCATTGGCAGTTCGCTGGTTGGTGGGTTATTCCCAAGCACGTTCTGAACATACTATGGCAGAACGTTTGGGTAACGAATTGGTTGATGCGGTCAATGAGCGTGGCGGTGCGTACCGCAAACGTGACGATACCCATCGTATGGCTGAAGCGAATAAGGCGTTCTCGCACTTTCGCTGGTAAGCTTTTTAGCGGGCTTTATATAAAGCCCGCATTGATTAATGACCTGCTGTGGTTGCAGTAGGTTTTGTTCTATACAACTGGTTTGAAAAGGAGAATCTGACTGTGGCCAGAATAACACCACTTGAGCGTGTCCGTAATATTGGCATTATGGCGCATATTGATGCAGGCAAAACTACCACGACTGAACGAGTCCTTTTCTATACCGGTGTTTCCCATAAAATTGGTGAAGTCCACGATGGTGCAGCAACCATGGACTGGATGGCGCAAGAACAAGAACGCGGCATTACCATTACTTCTGCGGCAACGACTTGCACGTGGGATGATCATCTTATTAATATCATTGACACCCCTGGTCACGTAGATTTCACGATTGAAGTGGAACGTTCTTTGCGTGTGCTGGA
>JAUZQP010000109.1 GCA_030950965.1 Mariprofundaceae bacterium | reverse complement strand
CTTGGGAGCAATTAGCCCCAATGATATAACGAATGCCAGCACGATGATGATTTTTTTCATTTTTTTCCTCATTCACATAGGGGACTATAACAAAAAAGCCCGCCGAAGGCGGGCTTTAGCAAGGCGTGAGCCTAATTAAGTAGGTGCACAATAGTCTTTTAACATTTCTAGCTTGCCTATTCGCGCGATATTCTTCGTTATGAAAAACGTTACATATTAATAATATGTGCCGTTTTCATGCCTTGAATATCACGAAATATTCGGCGCAATAAATTGTTAAAAGACTTATGCACCCCTACTTAGGTAACTCGCAAGAAATAACCCACCAAACTCGCTTGTCTTTTTGCCCAGCATCGGCGTCGCAAAAAAAGCTTACATAGCAAGCTATGCTTTGCATTTTGCGCCTTGATGCGGAACAAAAATCCTGCGTGATTTTGGTAGGTTATTTATTGCGCGTTACCTTACCCCTTTGTCCGCAACGAATCTCCTGCCCGTCGCAGCGTATCCACTGGTATGCTACTCCCAGCAAGGCATCCGTTGTAAACAAAGCTTCTACGCAATCATCACGACGATTTATGAATAATTCAGGTTAAATTTGCGCCCTTAAAAATGAGCTTTTTTTGTTAGCTGTCTTCGTATAGAATTCGCCACATAATTATTTACAATTTCCAAAAGGGACACCTCACCCCTTTCTAACGTGGCACAAAACAAATGAATGATAAAACTATAGCAACGCACAACGGTAATTTTCATGCCGATGATGTTTTCAGTATCGCTGCATTTAAGAGCATACTCCCTTCTTTTAAGCTTATTCGCACACGTGATTTAGAGCTGATCGCCAAGGCAGATATTGTGATTGATGTGGGCGGTGAACATGACCCCGACAGCGACCGCTTTGATCATCACCAACGAGGTGGCGCAGGCGAGCGTGAAAACGGTATTCCCTACTCCTCATTTGGTCTTATTTGGCAGAAATATGGCTTAGAGATATGCCAACATAACCAAAGCGTCGCCAATGCTGTGGATGCTGGTCTGGTATCCACGATTGATGCCATTGATTGTGGGCATGTTGAAGGTGTTGCTCAAGGCATCAGCCTTAGCCAAACTATTTCGATGTTTAATCCGACCTGGCAAGAAGAGAGTCACGTTGATACCTGTTTTGATGAAGCGGTTGTTTTTGCATTGCGCGTTTTAACACGGTTCATTGCATCGGCTAACGGTGGTATGAGTGCGAAAGCCATTGTGGCTAAAGCGATTGATGATGCAGAAGACCCCAGAGTGATTGTGTTAGAAAAATATACCCCCTGGAAAAGAACCGTTCACGCGCTCTCTGAAGAGGCTTTGTATGTGGTTTACCCATCTGAGACTGGCGAATGGAGAATTCAAACAGTACCCGTTGAGCTGGGTTCATTCGAAGATAGGAGATCGCTGCCTACACCATGGGCTGGCTTATCGGGCAAGGAGCTTAAAGAGGTGACGGGTATTGGCGATGCCATGTTTTGCCATAATGGTCTGTTTATTGCCGGTGCAGAATCATTTGAAAGCACGATGATCATGGCATTCCTCGCGCTTAAAGATTAACGGTTACACATTAACTGGATACTTTACGCTACGCTGTTGCGGGTGCAAGAATCGTTATGAATTCACTGTAGGATGATATGAGTATGAGCAATGAGATTAATTACAAGAACAACCCCTTGCACGGTGTTGGTTTGAAAAATTTACTGGTTGAAATAGTCGATCAATATGGCTTTGACATACTTTTCGCCTATTTAAACATCAATTGTTTCAAGATCAATCCAAGTATTGAGTCCAGTGTTAAATTTTTAAAGAAAACAGATTGGGCGCGTGAAAAAGTGGAAGCCTTCTATTTGTATGAGTACAAAAGCCTGCCTAGAGCATCGTTTGAACAGTTTTCATTACCTGCAAGGGAGCGGGTTATTCCAGAAGGGGAAACGCCAGGTGCCCCTAAAAAATTGAGTTTTGAAGATGCTGAGCGGTTGCGTGAAAAGCGTGAAAATAGGTCGGCTGAGCGAGAGCAAGGGGGTGAGAAGCCCTCAAGAAAAGGTGCTGATCCATGGGCAGCGAGTCGTAAAAATAAACCTCAGTGATGACCGTCGTTAAGCTGAATATCCACAGCTCTTTCAGTGGCAGATAAACAGCCTCCTAGGTGCCTGTTTATCTGCCACTATTCATAAAGATCAGGTTATGACCATGTGGTGAACGTCAATTTCCCTTCGCTTGCGTCGATTTGTAAAGTTTGCCCGCCCATTATTTGCGAGGCGATGAGCATGCGTGCGATGGGTGTTTCTACGTGTTGTTGAATCACCCGTTTCAAGGGACGCGCACCATACGCAGGATCATAACCCTTATCGCCCAACCATGCGCGTGCAGCATCGCTGATTTTCACCGCCACTTGTTGCTCGGCTAAACGCGCCAGCAACTGCTCCATGAACAGATCCACCACTTGCACAATATCGCCATGCGTTAATGGTTTGAACATAATGGTGTCGTCAATGCGGTTCAAAAACTCAGGGCGGAAGTGCGACCGCAGCAGGCTCATGACTTGATCGCGTGCAGCATCGTCAATATGGCCTGTTGCATCAATGCCTTCGAGTAGGTATTCACTGCCGATATTGCTGGTCATGATGACAATCGTTTGCTGGAAGCTGACCGTCCGTCCGTGGCTGTCGGTTAAGCGTCCATCATCCAATAGCTGCAATAGCACATTGAATACATCGGGATGCGCCTTTTCGACCTCATCAAGCAGCAGTACGCAGTAGGGTTTGCGCCGTACGGCTTCGGTTAATTGTCCACCTTCATCAAAACCGACGTAACCTGGAGGCGCACCGACCAGCCGTGACACTGTGTGTTTCTCCATATATTCACTCATGTCGAGACGTACCATGTTGGCTTCGGAATCAAACAGTGTGCATGCCAATGTGCGTGCCAGCTCGGTTTTACCGACACCCGTAGGGCCGAGGAATAGAAATGAACCAATCGGGCGTTTCTGATCTTTAATGCCTGCACGCGCCCGCAATACAGCATCGGCAACGGCAGTGACCGCTTCATCTTGACCGATCACGCGTTCGTGGAGAACATCTTCCAAACGCAGCAGTTTTTCGCGCTCGCCCTCCATTAAGCTGGAGACAGGAATGTGCGTCCAGCGTGCTACCACTTCGGCAATTTCATTTTCGGTTACGCGCTCTTGCAGCAGTGATTTTTCAGTGCTGTTGGCTTCGCAGTCTATGATCTCTTTTTCTAGCTGCGGAATCACGCCATAGCGCAGCTCTGCTACTTTGTTTAAATCATAGCGACGTTCTGCCGCTTCGACCTCCAATTTGGCAGTGTCCATACGAGCACGTAGTGCCTGAATGGCGTTAAGGGATGATTTTTCTTGCTGCCACAGGGCTTGCATGGCATCGCGCTGCTCGCGTACGTCGGCTAACTCTTTTTGCAGATGCGCCAAGCGTTCTTTGCTGGCACTGTCCACCTCTTTCTTCAATGCTGTTTCTTCAATTTCCAAGCGCATCGTTTTACGCATGATCTCATCCAACTCGGCAGGCATGGAGTCCATTTCGGTGCGAATCGAAGCGCAGGCTTCATCGACTAAATCAATCGCTTTATCGGGTAAAAAACGATCTGCAATGTAACGGTCAGAGAGCACGGCAGCGGCGACCAATGCTGCATCATGAATGTTTACACCGTGATGCAACTCGAAGCGTTCACGTAAACCGCGCAGGATAGAGATGGAATCTTCAACGCTGGGCGCATCGACTAACACGGGCTGGAAGCGGCGTTCTAAAGCGGCATCTTTTTCGATATACAGACGGTATTCGTTGAGTGTAGTCGCGCCAATGCAATGCAGTTCGCCGCGTGCCAACATCGGTTTGAGCATATTGCCTGCATCGGATGAGCCTTCTGTCTTGCCCGCGCCGACAATGGTGTGTAATTCGTCGATGAATAGAATCACCCGACCTTCGGATGCCTTGATTTCGTTCAACACTGCCTTGAGGCGTTCCTCGAATTCCCCGCGATACTTGGCTCCTGCCATCAAGGCAGTCATATCAAGTGAAAATACAGTGCGATCCTTCAAGCCTTCGGGGACATCACCTGACACAATGCGCTGGGCTAATGCCTCGGCAATCGCCGTTTTACCCACGCCAGGTTCACCAATCAACACGGGATTGTTTTTGGTTTTGCGTGATAAAATACGAATAACGCTACGGATTTCGGTGTCACGCCCAATCACAGGATCAAGCTTGCCTTGGCGCGCCAAGTCCACCAAATCATCGCCGTATTGCTTCAAGGCTTCGTATTGACCTTCAGGCGTGTCGGTGGTGATCCGCTGTGCACCGCGTATGTCCTTCAATGCTTGTTTGAATGTGGGCAACGTTAAGCCTGCGCCGCTTAATAGCTTGCCTGCGGCGGAATTCTGCCCCTTGTCCAGCAGGATCAACAGTAGATGCTCTGCTGAGACATAAGCATCATCCATCTGCTCTGCTTTGGTCTCTGCCTCTGCCAAGGTTTGCTGTAAGGCTTGGGTGATATATACCTTATCCGCCTCGCTGGAGCTGACTTGAACCCGTGGGCGTGCGCTTAATGCTTGCTGTACCCGTGCTGCTATGTCGTCTGCTGACAAGCCAGCCGCTTCGATGAAACGCGGTGTTAAACCATCCTTTTGTGCCAGCATCTCTGCCAATAGATGCAGTACATCCACTTCTTGATGGCTTAAGCGAGCTGCCAATGATTGCGCCGAAGTCAACGCTTCGCGCATTTTCTGAGTTAAACGATTTACATCCATGTTAGCACCCTTCCTATTCGATCACCTTGCTCTCTATACATAGGTCGCTCCGAAGCTATTTTCAATGGGCTAAGGGTAGTGAGATCCATCCAGTGTTTGACACTATCGACAAGTCCCATACAATGCGCCGCCCGTAAAAATTCCGTGGTGCGTTGTGATGGGTCTTCAGCCAATCATCTACAGCGGACACCTGTTTATACATGAAAGCAGGTATTTAGTATGACTGAATACACTGTGCACAACACACTGAATAGCAATGGAATCCGCTGGCTTTAACAGCACAGCGTGGATACTAGCGCTATGATGAATTGGAGATTGGACGATGAAAACTTGGACTGTTCGACCGGGTGATATTGAACGCAAATGGCATATTGTAGATGCACAGGATCTGATACTGGGTCGCTTGGCGACTGAAGTTGCACGCATTCTTCGTGGTAAACATCGTCCAGAATTCAGCACCTATGCAGATTGCGGCGATCATGTGATTGTGATCAATGCAGAAAAAATTAAAGTCACCGGCAAGAAAGAAACCGACAAAATTTACTATCACCATACTGGTCACCCTGGTGGTTTGAAAAGCATCACGTTGGAGAAACAACGTGCAGAATATCCTGAACGCGTGATTGAATCTGCCGTTCGTGGTATGATGCCTAAGACCCCACTGGGTCGCAGCATGCTAAAAAAACTTAAAGTGTACGCTGGTGAAGATCACCCACATGGCGCTCAACAGCCACAATCGCTGAAATTGGCATAAGGATAAGAACAATGGCAGAAGATTTCTATCGCGGCACAGGCCGCCGCAAAAGCAGTGTCGCTCGTGTGATGATCAAACCTGGTACGGGCAATATCGAAATTAACGGTCGCACCATGGAAGATTACTTCCCTATCGAAATCGTTCGTCAGCAGGCTCTATTGCCATTGAGTGCAGTTGAACTTGAGGGACGTATGGATATTCGTGTGACTGTCGCTGGCGGTGGTGTTTCTGGTCAGGCTGGCGCATTCCGTCATGGTCTTGCTCGTGCTTTATTGGCATACGATGCAGGCTTCCGCGTGCAACTGAAGCCCGCAGGCTATTTGACCCGTGACTCGCGTAAGGTTGAACGTAAAAAACCTGGTCTTAAAAAGGCTCGTCGCGCTCCACAGTTCTCAAAACGTTAATACGCGATTGCATACAACGTATGGTTTTTTTACCATACACTGAAAGGGAGGGGCTTTGCTCCTCCCTTTTTATTTACTCGCAAGCAACAGCTACTTGATTTGAGTGCCTTTAGTAGCTAAGTTTCATTGTCGTACCTCTGCTGTAACAGTAAATGTGGCTGTTTATTTTGAGCGTTGGAGAGATTAAACCCATGTTGTTTTCATTGTTTGCCAAGCATCAAGAACCTATTGATACGACACTGCCGATGCAAAACCCTGTATTACCAAAGATTGATACGAGTGGTTTCCGTCGAGGTATCGACAATGTGCGTATTGATGTTGCCTTTGGTGAAACTTTAACACGCACGCTGCGCCAATTGGTGGATGAAACGGTTGCCATGGTCATGAAGCAGCATGAAGGCAAGAAGCAATGGACGCAGCCACCCAAGCCGCAAGGGCATTTGTTGGTGAAGTTTCAAAAAGCCTATGTTCGCACCATGGAATCTGCGATTTACCAAGCAAAAAATGAAGAGAATGAACAACTCGTATGGCTGGCTCGGCTGGCAATTCTTACCCATCTATTTGACTTTATTGACGAACGCCTTGAGCGGAAAGCGCGTGACCTGAAGCGGCTGACGGCACAAGGTGCATCGGGTCGCCACAATGAAGGCAAGCAGGTTGACCTACAAAACCAATCCTCTTGGCTGACCCGTCATCATCATCGCCTGCGTGATTATTTGCTGGCTATTTTACTGCAACAAATTAGCACTTCAGAATGGGGAAAGATTGGTAAGCTCAGCCATGCCTTGCTCAATGTAATGCAGCGCGATTTCATCAAATCGATGTTAGATAACCCCATTTTACACGCCAATAAGCCTGATGATACCTGGATGCTGGTGCAGTCCTATATGCTGCCACCGCATGCTGACTCATCCAATAATCAAGAAAGTATTGCCCTGATTAATCAATTGTTGGATGCTATGTTTATGGACATCCACGTTGAGGAGTTGTTGGCTGGCTGCCATATGGGAACGGATGATTTACCCTATGATGCAAAAAACTTTTTTCCTGATGTGGAAAAAGAGGGGCTATCTCTTGATTGGCGTGATATGACGGATAATGTCGCCCAGTTGTTTTCTGCCAAGGGCACGGCGGAAATGTATGGTGTTACGCGTAGTATTCGCGACGATGAAGAAAAAAAACAGCTTCAGGAAGAAAATAATACGCGAGTCGGCTGCCAAAGACTGTTGCTTCAGATGATTAAAAAAGAGGGGATGCAAAAAGCGATTAAGGCAAGCTTCAAGGCGAACAGTGGCTACCAAGCTGTTGGCGGAGCGCTAACCCATCGCCAAGTGTATGAATACTTTTTGGGTGGAGCATCGCGTCGTGCTATTCGCAACAAAATTAAAAGCATGGGCAAAGTCTTGGGGGATAACCCTGATACCTTATTTAAAGCACTTGACCAAGTAGAAGACCCCCATGAAGGCGGCGAAACATTAGCATTTCGCTTTTTATCGACCTTTGTTCACTACCGCCATGATCTCAAAATCGCCCTGTTGATGAAAAAACATTTGTTGCGCATTCATATCTTGCAGACAGATGAAGACCATCGCTTGTCCAAAGCCAATGGCGTGCTATATCACTTCTCTTCCGATGAAGTCGCGGTAGTCACTGATTCTGATATTATGGGTCATGCTATCATTAAGGCTGATGTACGCGGTTCGGTGGGTATTACGCAAAGCTTGCGTGATAAGGGGTTGAATCCAGCGACTCATTTCAGTCGTACATTTTTTGACCCCATTTCCGACCTGTTACCCGCTTACGGTGCAGAGAAAGTTTTTGTTGAAGGCGATGCCATTATTTTAAGCTTGATGGAATATAGCACCGATACCCAGCATATGGCTGTCGCCCGCGCCTGCGGTTTGTCACGAGAAATTTTACGTATTGTCGAAACCAATAACGTAGAGAATCGGCGTAATAACCTGCCTGTTTTGGAGTTGGGCATTGGCGTGGTCTATTTAACCGAAGCCCCTGCATTTTTGTTTGATGGTGACCATAAAATCACTATTTCCCCTGCCATTGGTCGCTCGGATCGTTTGTCATCTTGCTCCAAGGTGGTGCGTCCCGTGTTGGAAAAAGCCGATGATCATGACCCATTGCGGCATACCGATGTATTTGCTATTTCAGAAGATGGTGAGTCAAAAAATGACAAGGGTGAAGTGCATTTGCGTTACAACGTCGATGGCATTGATTTGGATGCCCCGGCCTTCATGAAGCT
>JAUZQP010000108.1 GCA_030950965.1 Mariprofundaceae bacterium | reverse complement strand
CTGGATTTACATGCGCTTGCATGGAATGAATATGATGCAAAAAATTACAAAAAAGCCGTGGCTTTTTCTCGCCTCGCACTTCATTTAGATGCGGGGAATGGCAGCCTGATGGATACGTTAGCCAAGATGCTATTCAAGGTGAAAAAATATAAAGACGCTCTGAAATACAAGGAACAAGCGATGATTTCAGATGTAGAGAAATACGGTAAAGACATTCAAGCATTCAGGGACGCTGTGAAATAAAGTTTTTTTGGTTCATTAGGGGCGAGAGGTGTTGTGCCTCTGCAGTCGGCCTGTCCATTGGCGCGCTATTCTCGACAAGGTATCCGTTTTAAACAAAGGTTCTACGCAATCATCGCGGTGATTTATGCTGATTATAACGGATTTAGGGGAGGGCTCCATAACTACTCATTGGGCTTTCCGCTTAAGACGGAACAAAAAGAGAGCTGCAACGGTGAAGCGTAGGGTGCGCTTGCGCACCACACGGCGAGAGCTGTGATAAATGAACCAGTGTATGGGTTCTACAACGCCATGTTGTGCGCAAGCGGCCCTACCCTTGAGTTCAAATCCTTGCCTTTAACAGCCCGTTCAACACGTTGCTGTTAAAGGATGTACCGTCTTAAAAGGGAAGCCATAAATAAGGCTAGAGTCAGGTTACATCATCTTCAGGGTAGGCACTGATATGATGAATGGAAATATCTGCACCATCGTATTCTTCCTCTTCGGAAAGGCGCAAGCCCATCAGTAAATCAACCAATTTATACACCACGAAGCCGCCTATTAGTGCAATGGATACACCGACTAACGTCCCCACACATTGTGACATAAAGCTTACCGTTCCAGCACCGCCCCATGATGCTTGACCGAAAATACCCGCAGCTACGCCGCCCCACAAACCAGCACCACCATGCAGGGAAATTACACCCAAAACATCATCCAGCTTCATCTTTTTTTGTACGAACTGAAAACCCCACACAAAACCACCGCCAGCCACCATACCCATGACCAATGCACCCATGGGGTGAACAATGTCCGAACCTGCACAAATCGCGACTAAACCAGCAAGTGCGCCGTTATGCACAAAGCCAGGGTCATTTTTACCCACGATCAACGCAGCTATCAAACCACCCACCATCGCCATTAAGGAGTTCATGGCCACCAAGCCGGATGCTGCATCGGCTGTGCCTGCACTCATGACATTGAAGCCGAACCAGCCGACGCAAAGAATCCATGATCCCAGAGCTAAGTAAGGAATATTAGACGGAAGAATAGCTTTGATAGAACCATCTTTGGCGTAACGCCCTTTGCGTGCGCCCAATACATAGACCGCCCCCAGCGCAAGGAAGCCACCCATGCTATGTACCACGACCGAGCCTGCAAAATCATGAAACTCTGCGCCAAACTGTGTATTCAACCACGCTTGAAAACCGTAGTTACCATTCCAGACCATGCCTTCAAAGCATGGGTAAATAAAACCCACTAACAGCATTGATGCCACAACATTCGGCCAAAAGGTGACGCGCTCGGTAATGCCGCCAGAAATAATGGCTGGAATAGCTGCCGCAAACGTCAATAAAAAGAAAAAATGAACCAACTTATAGCCATTGGTCTGTTCACCCAGCACCATCAACTGATCCACGGGCACAAAAAAGTGGATGCCATATGCCACATAAAATCCGATAAAGAAATAGACTATGGTAGAGAAACCAAAATCACTGATGACTCGCACCAGCGCATTCACCTGATTCTTTTTCCGCACGGTTCCTGCTTCTAAAAAAGCAAATCCTGCATGCATGGCGAGCACCATTGCTGCGCCCACAGTAAGAAAAAATACATCGATACCTTGTGTCATATAATATAAGCCTCATCACCTAAATGCTTTTCATTTAGCATTTTTAATGCAAGAACCATGCCAGTTTAATAGGATGATGCATTATTTATATAACTATCTGTTTCTAAATGATTTTTAAATTATTATTGTGAGTAATATAAATTTCTGTCGCGTTAGTATGATTAAAAAGTAGGCACGAGAGATCTATTTTTTAATCATAGAGTCTCATTTTAGCGAACCTGCTCTGCTGTTGATTCCCTTGTTAAATAATGCTATAGCTTCCCTATGAATAAAACATTTCCTGTTGCTGGCGATTTATGGGGTGGGCTGGCTGCAGCATCACTATTATTACCGCAGGCGATGGCGTTTGGTATGACGCTATGGCTGGCGGCTGGCTTGAGTGCTTCTGAGGCTGCTTTGTCAGGCTTGATTACAGCGACTGCTTTATCGTTATCTTCTGGTTTACTTGGTGGCACACGCGGACTTATCAGCGCGCCAACAGGCCCTACCCTTATTTTATTGTCGGGTGCTGTAGTCACGCTGCATACGCAGGGGGTAAATGATAGTCACTTGATTGCGGCGCTGTCTTGCTGCATTGTGTTAGCAGGCATCATACAGATGGCTATGGGCTGGTTTCATTTGGGGCATTTGGTTAAGTTCATTCCTTACCCCGTAGTGATGGGATTTATTACAGGTTCCGCTGTGTTGATGGTGCTGTCTCAGCAGGCTGTGGTGATTACCCCACTCACTACTGCTGGTGGTTGGATTCCGCTATTCGCAGCACTGGCAACACTAGTTATCATGGTAGCTATGGAACGGCAGCCATGGCGAATACCTGCCAGTGTCATCGCTTTACTGGTCGGCACACTATTGTTTCATGCACTTACCTGGCTATGTCTTGATGGTGCAACGCCCACCTCATGGGTGGTGGGGGAATTACCTGCTTTAAGCGATATACACCGATTAGATATAAGCCATGCCTTAAACTGGCCATGGTGGTTGATGCTGGCGATTGCTGCTTCACTCGCTGTATTGGCTTCGTTGGATACTTTGTTGACCAGTGTCATTGCTGATGTGAGCAGTGGTTGTCACCACGATGATCGCCGTGAGTTAATCGGTCAAGGCGGTGGTCATGTGTTAGCTGCATTATTCGGCGGCATGGCAGGGGCGGGAACAACAGGCGCAACATTGCTTGCCTTGCGTAGTGGAGGGCAGCGTTGGACAGCGGTCATCAACGCACTGATTATACTTAGTATCATTGTGGTATTCAGCGATGCAGCAGCCTTGTTGCCGATTAGTGTCTTTGCAGGCATTATTTTTCACGTTGCCATATTTGGTATGTTAGACAAAGATCCGTGGCTATGGTTCAAGCAAGCCTCCAGTCGCCTTGATGGTTGGATCATGCTCACTGTCACCATCATTACCGTGAGCTATGATTTGATGGTTGCTGTGATCTTTGGTGTCGTTTTGGCAGTGATTCAGTTTTTGCGGCAACAAGCCAATATGGGGGTGATTCGCCAGCGTTGGCGCGGTCATCAGCGTAAGTCTTCGCGCCAATGGAGCCAGCAACAAGCAGAATTATTAACGCAAGGCAACCATGCGATCCTTGGTTATACACTGCGCGGCGCGCTGTTTTTTGGCACGACCGATCATGTGTACAGCAGCATTCAACAAGAGATCTCCGATACACGTTACATCATTCTTGATTTACGTCGCGTCGAGCAAATTGATTTAACAGCATTATATATTCTCAAACAGTTGGCTGCTTTACTGCGCGAGCGTGGTGGCGAATTGATTTTAGCGCATGTGCCACCAGGTATCGGCTTGATAAAAGCAAAGGGTCATGCTCATACTCGCTTGATCTCATTTCACCACGATGTTTTTTTTCGTACCTTTTCTGATGTTGATGAAGCTTTGGAATATGCCGAAATTAGTGTGCTAGAGTGGTTGGGTGGCAATGGTGCCGCGAATGATCAAGTGTTCGGTCTGGCACAAGTTCCCTTGTTACATGAACTTAATCCAAGGCTTTTTCACCATTTAAAGAAAATTTTGGTATGCCGAAATATAGCCTCATCTCAGGTTATTTTAGCCCAAGGTGCGTACAACGAAAGTCTGTTTATCATGTTGGAAGGCGAGGTAGAAATTCGTTTGCATTACGGAACATCGCAACACATTCGCATTTCACGTTTGGGGGCAGGTGTGATTTTCGGAGATGTAACATTCTTGCAAGCGGGAGCGTGCACAGCAGAAGTACGTGCCTTGCACGATGTTGTTTGTTTAGAGTTAAAACGCCCCAATTTTAACATACTAACGCAGCAGCACCCTAGGTTGGCAGCGGATTTTTTACTCCGCCTAGGCGCAGAATTAGGGCAGGATTTACGGCGTAGTAATCGCATGTTAAGGCATATTTTACAAGATGATGAAAATTAGCATTCAGGAACAGGATTAAGTAGGTGAGTATATTTATAGGCTTGCGGGACGTGAAACCATTAGCCAGTAAATAACCATCATAGCAAAAAAGGCGGGGATACCCAGCGCGCACCATATTTTCTCTAGCTGCCAATAAGCTGGCGGCAAGACACTGTCTGTGCTGATGGCATGTGCTGCCATATTACGCATTTTTATTTGAATCCAAACGACGGGCAACCAGCATAAACCTGCTGCAATATAGAGCAGCACGGTCAGCCACAACCAAGCCTC
>JAUZQP010000107.1 GCA_030950965.1 Mariprofundaceae bacterium | reverse complement strand
GCTTGATATAACAGCGTTTAAGCAACCTTATCCACAAGGTTATCCACAGCTTCATCCACAAGCTGTGTGGAAAACTCAATCTTGCTGTAACCTGAATAATTCCTGATTATAACGGATTTAGGGGAGGGGCTGTTTCTTGCTATTTTCTGGGGGTATGTAAGAGTTAATTAGGGCATCCTTCATATTCGACCAAAAGTAGTTGACATTTTACCATCTTGTAGATTGGTGGTGAGGGAAGCGAACCCCAACATCTTCTGGTTCCCATGCTCTGCGTGGAAATCCATACCAGCCTATTATTTCGCCACTATGTATGCATTACCACGCAGGAGCGTGGGGCAAGTGAAGTAAAGTGTAAACCAAGACATGAAGGATGCCAGCGCAGTAGGTTCTTTTATTTTCGGACAGGCTCCTAGCATGAATAAATATCAGGGAATTGAAGCTTGAGGCGTGCTAAATCTTCACGTAAACGTAAGTACAAGCTACTGTCTTTGCTGGGTAACTTCAGTGGTTTTTTCATGAGCGAATAACTGTCTTTGACATGCGTGCGTAATTTTTTGTGCCATACGCCAGATTTAACTTCATCCTGTAGCATATCAGCCAATAAAATATGAGCCAAATGCACCAACATAATCGAAGCTTGCACATCAGCAGGCCATGTAGCAGGTGAATGCCAGCAGGGGTGATGGTGGAAATGAATAAAGCGATGAATCGTTCGTGGTAGCCGCCAGTGTAAGGCCAACATCGTACCGATATCGATGTGGGTATAACCTAAGACTTCCCATTCAGCCTGTGGCCCAGGTGTTCCGTGGTCAATTTCATCTGCCAAACGCTGCAGTCGAGTATCATTTTCCATATGGATGATGGCTATTTTACCGATATCATGCAACATGCTGAATAAGCTAATAGACTGAATATCGACAACTGAACTATAGGCTGCCATGGTGCGTGAAAACATGGACACAGCACGAGCATGAAACCATAAGTGTTGTATTTCGGTTTTCTGTTCTTGGTTACCAAATTCGGGAATGATGCACTGAATAATCACATCATGGGCGGCATTGATCCCCATCATCGTGAAAGCCAATGCCATTTGTTCGGCGTTGTTACTACTGTTTTTTTGTTTTACTTGGTTAATCTGTTTTAGCGTATCATTCATTTGAACCGTTGCTAAGACGCGTTCACTTAAAGACTCATGTTGATCAATAATCCGTGCAAAATCGACTGTTGTGGCAGTAGGATCATCGAACATCTCATATAGCTTTGGCCCGATATCTGGAAGCTGTGGTATATTTGCTCTGCGTGAGCGCAAGCCTTGCAATGTTTTGGGGTGTAATGATGGAAGATTGCACATATCCACCCTATAATCATCAGGGGCTGCTTCTGGCGAAGCATGATGGAATGACCACAACAGACTTTCACGCTCATACGCGACGATGTTATTTAATGTGTCATCAGTCACCGAGGTGTCGATAAAGACTTCACCCAAGGTTTGCAAATTGGAAAAACTATGAATCTCTCGCTCGCCATTCAGAGACAGTGGTTCTGCAGGCGCAATCGCTTGCAAGCGTTCGAGCACTACTTGGCAATTAGCAGGACGCTCTTGCGCCTCTTTTTTCAATAAAGCGCAAATTAACTCCGCTAAATCTGGGTTAATATCAGGATTGATTTCAGCAGGGTGTATGGGAACAAGCGTCACTTGCTTTTGCAGTACCTCAAATTCACCGCCCCCCTCCGCTGTGAAAGGAAAATGCCCCGTTGCAATGCGATACAATACCACACCCAAGGCGTAAAGGTCGGTGCGTGGTGTAATGTCGCCACCGACTACCTGTTCAGGAGCCATATAATAATAGCTGCCAATCAACCCACTGCTGGAATTAGCATGGTCGCCCTCTTTATGCAGCTTGGCTAAACCAAAATCCATGAGTTTGATGGTGCCACCATCGGTGACAAAGATGTTGGATAGCTTGATGTCGCGATGCACCATGCCCATTTCATGTGCTTTAGAGAGCCCCGATAAAATCGACGTGCCAATCATCACAATGCCGTTAATCGTCGGTATGCCATGATGATTGATATACAACTTGAGTGTGCAGCCAATCAACAATTCCGTAATTAATGCCATGATACCGTTTTGCTCGTAAACATCGAGCAATGATAAAATCGAGGAGTGTTTGAGTTTAGATTGGGCGGATGCCTCTAAACGGAATCGCTCCATTTGTTGCGTGTTGCCCACCAAATGGCGGTGTAGCACTTTAATAGCTACTTCTTTGCCACGCAGTTCATCCATGGCACGGAAAACCATGCCAGCCCCACCCTGACCAATACGCTCAATGAGGCGATAATTCCCCAGCTTGGGCGGTGAACCATCCTTACTCAGAATGTTACCGCACAACAAACAGAAAGCCTGTGTATCTTTATACCATGTTCCGCAACTAAAGCACTGCATGCTGCTGATTGTTACACTTGTCGAAACAAAGTCAAGCGAGTGACCGTATGGAAAATAGTAGCATCGACATGCCAGTGAATAGCCTTCAATGATGTGAATAATATCACGCGCCGCCTTTTCTGATATTTCATCAGCATGACGAATTGCCGTTAACGCGCATGGTTTTCTGCCACACTGTGCGATAAAACACCTTTGCCACAGCGCGTCAAAAAGCCATGCGCGTTTATTGCCCGGATCAGATGTTTCATGTTAAGATAGACGTATCAATGGCCGATGCTTGACTATCATTCATACTGTCCCCTTCGGTGGTAAACTTGTACGTAAAATAACATATCCCAACACACCCGATGCCAAGGAGCCCATGATAATCCCCAAACGCTCATCAAACAGCAGGTTTACCCCTGTTGCCTCAAATGCCAGCGAGCCGATAAATAAACTCATGGTGAAGCCAATACCGCATAAGGCTGCCGTACCGTATAGCGATAACCAAGAGACCCCCACAGGCAGTTGCGACCATCCGCAGCGAATAACAAACCAGCAAATGCCGAATACGCCCACCTGCTTACCTAGGAACAAAGCAACAGCAATGCCTAAAGGGACGCTATGGCTCACTGCCTCCCAGCCAACATGGGTTAGATTGATGCCTGCATTAGCAAAAGCAAACAGTGGCAAGATAAAAAATGCTACCAGGCCATGAAGACCATGCTTCATATCGTGCAGCATCGACCTGTTATGGGAGGCAGATAATGTGTTGGGAATAAACATTGCCACCACGACACCGGCCAAGGTTGCGTGAACACCTGACT
>JAUZQP010000106.1 GCA_030950965.1 Mariprofundaceae bacterium | reverse complement strand
CAAAGGACCACCACCGTTGGCACGTTTTTTATTTTGGCCTGATGGTTCATTAACGGCAGGAACGCTCACCTTGCGCAACGGCGACAAAGGCAAGACCGAAACCATTCGCATGGATCCTGGCCCTGGTGGTATTCACCTCGTAAAGGCAGCGCCTTGATGCGCGGTTTCACCTTGATTGAAGTGTTGGTGGCATTAAGCATTGCCGCCTTTGCCTTGGTTGCCTTGCTGGGTCGCTTGGGGGCATCGTCGGACGTGCAACTGACGTTGATGCAGCAGCACGCCGCTGAAACAGTAGCACGCAATCAACTAGCGGAACAAATGCTCAAACCTGATGCTGCTGCCAACGAAGAGAGTGGGGATGTGCAATGGCAGGGGAAAAATTTTCATTGGCGTGCATGGACAGTGAAAACCGAATTACCTCGCTTCGTGCGGCGCAATGTGACAGTACAGGCTGAAGGTCAACCTGAAGTACGTTTATTCGTCTTTTTGGTGCGTCCATGAGTCGCGGCTTTACGCTGATTGAATTACTGATGGCTGTCATGGTCATGAGCTTGATTGCAGGTGTCACCTATGGTGTTCTGGCAGTGTCAGGGGAAGGTTTTTTGCGCCTGCAAGAGGTGCGTGATAGCCAAGAAGCGACAGGCTGGACGGGTCGCCAACTGCGCCGTGATGTCGCGATGATGAGTGAAAGTTATGTGCCAGGCAGTCGCCCTTTGCGCGTGATTAATGATGGGCGTGGCGATGCCTATTTTGATCAATTACGGCTGTTGGTACGCGAGCCTGGGCGCATGGGAATCACCGAGGTCTATTATCATATTGACGAGCAAGAGGGTGTGTTGGTGCGAGAATCACGATTGCTCTGGGGGAATACTGAGCAAGTGCCACAGCGCATGAAGTTGGGTAAAGCCTCATCCTTTGAAGTGGAGCTGATGCAAGCATCCGGTGGCTGGGTGCGGCAGTGGGATGATAAGAGCGTGTTCCTCTGGCCCAAAGCATTGCGCATTCATACGCGTGATGCTGATGGTCGAAACGCTATGTGGTTACTGCTCACGCCGCAGGCCTTGTTATGAACGACCCACATCATCAGCGTGGTGCAGCATTAATTATTGTGTTGGGGCTGGTGGCTTTGATTGCAGGTTGGGCAGCCAATGCAGCGTATGAAGATATGTTGTCACTGCGCCGCGCCGAGAATCAGCAATTATCTGCGACAGCAGAATTAGCGTGCCTCTCTGCCCTCAAGCTGGCGCGTTTGGCGTTAGAAAGTGATGCAAAAAACAGTGATACAGATAATTCAGAAGAGGACTGGGCCTTGCCGCCCACTCCGTTCCCGTTGGATGGTGGTTTAGTCATGGGGCAGTTAGAGGACAGCAATCGCTTTTACAACCTCAATGATTTAGTCACCAGTGAGGGGGTGGCGGATCGTTACAGTGTGGTCGAAGTGAAACGCTTGTTTACCCTGCTGGAGCTTGATCCTTCGCTGGTCGATGCGTTGGTGGATTGGATGGACAGCGATAATCTACCGTCAGGGTCTGGTGGTGCAGAGGGCGAAGCGTATTATGGTAAGCCGTATAGTGTAAAAAATGCTAGGCTTGATCGCTGGAATGAATTAGGCATGGTGGCAGGTTTCGACGCGCCTGTGGTGCAAGCATTGCAAGGCATCGTCATGGTACGCCCTGCATATACTGGTGTTAAAACGTTGGTGAATATCAACACCGCAGACAAGCGCGTATTGCGTATGTTATTCCCTCAGATGACGGATGCTGATGCCGATGCCATGATTGCTGCTCGACCTTATGCTGATTTAACCACCATGATCACGCAACCGTGGGCAGCAGGCGGCAACATCACACGGTTAAGCGTAACCAGCGATATGTTTTTGCTGCACGCACAGGCGGTGTTTGGGCATGTCGATTGGAAAGAAGATTATTTATTGGCGCGGCAGGGCGGCAAGATCAGTTTGCGATGGCGGGAGCGTAAAATTTGGCAACCATAAATGATGGTAAGCAAACCTATATCTATTGGGATGGGCAGACACTGGCGTGGTTCCACGAAGGCAATGGGCTTGAGTGTGAAGTGGTAGCGCTGGATGACGAAACCTTGTTACCCGTGTTACCCGAGGGATTAACCCCTGAACTGTTTGCTGGGGCAACGCTGTTATTGCCGCAAGAGTCGCTGTTGGTGCGCACACTACACCTGCCTTTGAAGTCACCTGCCATGCTCGATGGTGATATGTTGCTACAGGAACTGGCCGATCATGTGGGGATTGATCCTGATGCTTGGTGGTTGTGTTGGACGTTCCACAGCGATGCTGAATCAGGCATTCATGGCACAGTATTTGGCATCCCTGAAGTATGCCGTCAAGCGATGGCTGATGATGATGCTTGGCGCCATATCCGCCACCTGGCTGGTGATGGTTGGCATCGTGTGCAAGCGCACACTACGTCCAGCGATGTAGCGGTGCTTGATCAAGATGCTGATGGTCTGTTTATCGCACTGCATACAGGGGATTGTTGGCGCGGCATGCGGCGTTTGAATGGCACGATGGATAATGCGTTGTGGTCAGAGGTAATCGCCAGCTTGCAAGCGATGGGCTTTGATGGCGAACAACATCGTATAGCTGGTCAAATCAGCAACGAGTTTCAATCGTTACTGCAAGAGCAGGGCTGGGATTGGCAAGGTGTGATCTTGGATGAT
>JAUZQP010000105.1 GCA_030950965.1 Mariprofundaceae bacterium | reverse complement strand
AGTGACGGATGAAACGTTCACCAAACCGCTGGTGACTGCGGCCAATGCGCGCAATCACCACACGATCGATACCGATGCCGATAATCACCGTTGCATGCAGCGCAAAAAGTCGCGCACGGATTGTTCCATACCTTTGAATACGGCATCTGCCACAATGGCGTGACCAATGTTCAGCACCTGAAGCTCTGGAATATTGAGCATGGCTGGCGTGTTCTCCAAGGTTAAACCGTGACCTGCATGAACTTCTAAACCAACCGATGCAGCATACGTGGCTGCTTGGGCAATGATGCCACATTCTGCATCCCGTGCTGCGCCTGTTAGGTTGGCATAATGCCCTGTGTGCAACTCCACTACGGGCGCGCCGATAGCAACACTGGCATCAATTTGCGCCGTCGTGGGATCAATAAACATGGAGACACGGCAACCTGCATCGCTCAAACGTGCTACCGCATCGCGCATCGCAGGGATTTGACCCGCCACGTCCAAGCCGCCTTCGGTGGTCAGCTCCTCGCGTTTTTCTGGCACCAAACAGATGGCTTGCGGCTTGAGTCGGCAGGCGATTTCAATCATTTCGGCGCGTGCTGCCATCTCCATATTCAGATGCAAATCCATCGCGGCGAGGCGTTCCATGTCGCGGTCTTGCATATGACGACGGTCTTCGCGCAGATGCGCTGTGATGCTATAGGCGCCAGCGCGCAAGCAGTGTTCCGCCGCTATAATCGGGTCGGGGTACGCTGTGAGTCGAGCCTGCCGCAATGTGGCAATATGATCAATGTTTACACCAAGAAGCATAGATAATCCTCAGTAACTATTCAGCTCACCCGCATGTTGTCCGCTGCCTGCATCAAAAGTACTCACATACAGGGCGTATGCTGTGCGCTTGTTCTTTGCCAGCGAACAACATGCAGGCAACCCGAACAGTTACAATTCTAAATCGTTAGGTAACGCGCAATAAATAATCTACCAAAATCGCGCAGGATTTTTGTTCAGCATCAAGGCGCAAAAAGCGAAGCATAGCTTGCTACGTAAGCTTTTTTTGCAACGCCGATGCTGGGCAAAAAGACAAGCTAGTTTGGTAGATTATTTGTTGCGCGTTACCTTAAAATAAGCGGCGGAATCTCAATGCTTCCACGGCAAAAGCAACATCCAGCCTAATCGTTCGGTGGGGGCTTGCTGGTATTCGGGCAGACCGATGGTCATATCATCTTGCCCCGCTTGGGGGTGTTGGCGGTAGCTGCCAAAAAAACGATCCCATGCACTGATGTTGAAACCGTAGTTGCTGTTGGTTTCTTCCACCAGCACGGAGTGATGAATGCGGTGGGCATCGGGGGTCATCACGAGATAGCGTAACAGCGCGTCCAAGCGTAGGGGAAGTTTAACATTGGCGTGATTAAACATCGCCATGCCATTGAGTATAACTTCAAATAACAAGACAGCCCACGGCGGTGCGCCTAGCAAGATAAGAGCGGCCAGTTTAATCAACAGGGATAAAATAATTTCCAACGGATGAAAACGCAAACCACTGGATACATCCAAATTACGGTCGGCATGATGCACCTGATGCAAACGCCACAGCCACGGCACACGATGAAACACGCGATGTTGCCAATAAACCACCAAGTCTAAAAGCACGATGGCAGTAATCACTGTAACCAGTGTGGGTAGATGCAATAGGGGCAGCAGACCCCAGCCATGATCTTGTACCCACCATGCCATAGCAATGGTCGTTGCACCCAGTAGGGTAAACATAAAGCGTGCCACTATTGTATCAAGCACCACAAGCGAAATATTGCCCAGCCAGCGTGTCGATTTAGCTTGGTCCAAGGGACGACGTGGGAAGCGGTATTCCAGTATTGCCATGATAGCAAAAATACAAGCAAACGGCAGTAAACGTATCAACAGTTCATGTTCCATGATGAGACCTCAAGCAGTGCTCCGCCAAGGGACAAGCGGTGCAGCGCGGTTTTTTTAAGCAATGCTGTTTGGCATGTTGTACAATCAAGGCATGGAACTCTTGAAATAATGGTACGCTTGCTTCCAAGTGTTGCTGGAAAAAAGCTTGCACAGCATCGTAAGCATCCACCGATTCGGGCAGCCAGCCAAGGCGATGGGTTAGTCTTCGGGTGTAGGTATCGATGACAAAAACAGGCTTATCCAAGACGTAAAGAAGCATGCAGTCGGCTGTTTCTGCGCCTATGCCATGTAAATCTAACAGCATCTTACGCAGTGTTGCCAAAGGGCGTGGGCGCAAACCATCTACGCCGCCATGTTGCAGGTAAAAGGCACTGATTGTAACCAACCGTTCGCTTTTTTGGCGGAAAAAGCCACTGGGACGAATCAACGCTTGCAAGCGTTCGGGCTGGCATGCCAAGATAGCTTGGGGTGTGAGGCAGTCCGCTGCTTTTAACTGCGCGATGGCCGTTTCGACCTGCCGCCAACTGGTGTTTTGGGTCAATATCGCACCGATCATCATTTCAAACGCCGTATCGGCAGGCCACCAATGCTGTTCGCCATAGGCAGCAAGCAAGGTTTGATAGCCTGCCAAAGGGGAGTATTCCGTTATGATGAGGGTAGGGTGTTCACCGTGTGGCGCAGGGCGCGCACTTCTCGTGCTTTGAGTGGACGAATCTCGCCTGGTGCTAGGGTGGGCTCTAGCGACAAAGAACCAAACTGCACACGTAATAAACGTCGAACAGGATGCTGGCAGGCTTCTAAGGTGCGCCGTACTTCACGCCAGCGACCGCGTTGCAAGGTCACGCGTAACCAGCTATGACCGCCTGTTTCGCTGTCCACCAACACATCCCACGGCGCGCTGCTGTCGCCACGCCCCATGTTGATACCACCGCGACGTAATGATTCCAACGTTTCTAATTCAAGATGCCCCGCCACGCGCACACGGTAAGTGCGGGATACTTTTGAGGCCGGTAAAATCAAGGCCTGCGTGAACGCGCCATCATCGGTGAGAATCAGCAAACCTTCGCTGTCCATATCTAAACGTCCTACCGATTGTACGCTGGGCGAAACGTCTAACTTATCATAAATCAAAGGGCGATCACGGCTATCTTTACGCGCACAGAGCATGCCTCGCGGTTTATTGTACACATAATAACTGTATTCGGTCTTCGCCTGCACCACTTTGCCATCGACTTCAACGCGGTCAGCCGCACCGACTTGGGCTCCAGGCTGTTGCAGTAGTTCACCATTGATGCGTACTCGCCCCGCGATAATCATACGGTCAGACTCGCGGCGCGAAGCTATCCCGCAACGCACAAGGAAACGGTTAATCCGTTCAGTGCTGCTGCTTGCCGTGTTTTCTTTCATATTATTTCCTTATTTTCTGTTTGCAAGTGGCTCTCTGTATCAAATACGTGCTGCCAACAGCTCATGCAACTCATCTGCTTGTAATACAATCGGATTGGTGGCTATGCTTCCTTGGCTAATATCGGCAATAATACGCGGAATATCAGCCTTTTGTACACCGTAATCAGATAATAGGGGAATAGCGAACTCTGTTTGCCACTGGCTCAGCGTGTGCAGCAAGGCTTGGCATGCGGATGCATCGTCCAGTGTGGTGTCATCAGCGATGATGCGACCTACGTGGGCATATTTGATTAAACCATGCGCCGTAGGTTCACGTTGCTTCATGGCTGCAATGTTGATGCGACAGGCATCGGGTAACAGACTTCCGCACACTGCGCCGTGTGGCATGGGGAAGAAAGCACCAATAGGTGAGGCCAGTCCATGAAC
>JAUZQP010000104.1 GCA_030950965.1 Mariprofundaceae bacterium | reverse complement strand
CCTACTTGCAAGCCTGCGCCGACAATGGTGGAAAAGTTCCAGAAAACATCACTCCATTTCTTCCATGGAGCATGTCCGAAGATCAAAGAGATGAATTCAAAAAGCCATGGATATCGAATTCCACATAGCGCCCGTGATAGGGGTCTGCCGAATACTTACGATTCAAGACACAAAAAACGACGTATAGCACTGCTATATAAGTCTTTTTGTAACGCAGAAGCTCGCGGAATAGACAAGAAGAAAATGTTAAAATACTTATGGTCAGCTACTTACATTCACGCTCGACATGTACGTGTCTATGGCGCGCAACATAGCATCATAACGATGATTTTGGGCATCCTTCATACCGTGGTTTACACAAAAAATCACCAATCGGGGTTCATTATCGATCCATTTACCCACTTGGGTAAATGAGCACTTTCAACGCAGAGGGCGGAAAACCAGTGGGGTGAGTGAATGATTACAAAAAAACAGCCAGCCTATTTAGCCTGAATTATTCACCAATACTGTCGCGCCCTTGCTTGCCCCTTTGTCTGCAACGAACACCCTGCTAGTCGAGCGTATCCATTGGTGCGCTACTCCCAGCAAGGCATTCGTTGCAAACAAAGGTTCTACGCAATCATCACGACGATTGATGAATCATTCAGGTTAGGCTGGCTGTTTTTATTGGTACTCGCCGCTTGCACCACTCTTTCGCATAGCTATGGTTGCCCAACCTATGAATAAAGCTTCGTCTTCCGCCAAAATCTTGGCTCGTCCATTGTTGAATACCGCGATTCCTGAACAACTGCCGATTGCTACGGCGGCGGCAGATATTATTGCAGCCCTGCGCCAGCATGCTGTACTCATTGTAGCGGGCGAAACAGGCTCGGGTAAGACCACGCAGTTGGCGAAGCTGTGTATGCAGGCTGGCATGGATGGACGCATCGCCCATACGCAACCGCGTCGTATGGCTGCGCGCAGTGTAGCAACACGCATTGCCGAAGAGATGGGGTGTAGTCTGGGGCAGGGCGTGGGTTATCGGGTGCGCTTTAGCGACCAAAGCCACCGTGATGATGCCCTGTGTGTGATGACCGATGGTTTGTTGCTGGCAGAAATTCACCGTGATCCGCTACTCCGTCGTTACCAAGTGTTGATTATCGACGAAGCGCATGAGCGCAGTCTCAATATTGACTTTTTGTTGGGTTACCTTAAAAAAATTCTACCGCGCCGTCCTGATTTGCACCTTATTATCACCTCAGCCACCATCGATACGGCGCGTTTTTCGCGTTTCTTTGACGGTGCACCTGTGATTGAAGTGAGTGGGCGCGGATTCCCTGTGGAGATGTGTTACCGACCACTCAAGGGCGATGAGGATGAGCGTGACCGCGATCTGCCGCAAGCGATTTTGGATACGGTGGATGAGGCCGCCAAGCATGATCCGCTCGGCGATATTTTAGTGTTTCTACCAGGCGAGCGAGAAATTCGCGATATCCACCACTGTTTGCAGCAACATGGTTTGCGCGATACCGAGATTTTACCACTCTATGCCAGGCTTAGTGCAGCAGAGCAAGATCGCGTGTTTCGTTCGCATCGCGGACGACGTATTGTGTTGGCAACGAATATTGCGGAGACCTCGCTCACCGTGCCAGGTATTTGCTTTGTGATTGATAGCGGTTTGGCGCGTATCAGTCGCTACAGTCCGCGCCACCGCGTGCAGCGTTTGCCGATTGAACGCATTGCTCAAGCCAGTGCTAATCAGCGTGCTGGTCGTTGTGGTCGTGTGGCGGCAGGTGTCTGTTTTCGTCTGTATAGCGAAGCAGAATACGAGCAGCGTCCGCCACATACCGACCCTGAGATTCGTCGCACCCATTTAGCCAGCGTGATTCTGCGCATGGCGGATATGGGTTTGGGTGCATTGCAAGACTTTCCGCTGATGCAAGCCCCTGATGCGCGTACCATTCGTGACGGTCATCGTCTGCTCGAAGAGTTGCAGGCGTTGGATGAGCAGGGCGCGATTACACCGCTGGGTCGTCAGATGGCACGGATTCCCTTAGACCCACGTTTTGCGCGCATGGTGTTGGCGGCCGTCGATCACCATGCGGTGGAAGATGTGCTGATTATTGTCTGTGGCTTGTCGATCCCTGACCCACGCCTACGCCCTGCTGAAGAACAAGAAAAAGCGGATGCCTGCCATAAACAGTGGCAAGATGGGCAGTCCGACTTCCTAAGCCTGCTGCGTTTGTGGCAATGGTTTGAACAGCAGCAGCGGCACCATACGCGCAGTAAAATGCGGCGTGTGTGCAAGCAGCATTATGTTTCGTGGTTGCGGATGCGAGAATGGCATGATCTTCACCACCAAGTGAAACAAGCGTTGCAAGGTATGAAGCTGTCGTGGCAAGAAGAACAAGCGGAGCACGAGGCGATTCACCGCTCTCTGTTGCGTGGCTCGCTATCATTCATCGGTCAGCAGCAAGATGAGGGCGACTTCCTTGGTGCGGGCGGTGTGCGCTTTGTCATGATGCGTGGTTCGGCACTGCGTAAAAAGCCACCGCGTTGGTTGATGGCAGGCGGCTTATTGGAACTGCGCCAACGCTATGCCACCACCGTAGCGAGTATTGAAACCGACTGGCTACTGAGCGAAGGTGCGCACCTCATTCACCACCACTATGGTGATCCGTATTGGTCGAAACGGCGCGGACAGGTGTTGGCGCAGGAGCAGCGCAGTTTATTTGGTTTGCCGCTGGGTACACGCGCCGTACGTTGGTCGCAACATGACCGTCCTGCTGCCCATGCCATCTTTGTGCGTGATGCGATTGTCGCGATGGGTATGCAGCAGGGGCGCAGTCCTGTGTTGAAGCGTTTCTTGCGCGATATGAACGCTTGGTGGCAGATGATTGAGCAGCATATTGGTAAATCTCGCCGCCTCTACCGTGACGATGCCGAAGAACGGTCGTTGGTATGGTTTAACGAACGATTGCCGCAGCGCATCTGTGATCAACGCGGCTGGGAACATTGGCTCAAGCAGCACGATGGTGTGCTGCCATTGCCCACGCTGGCGGATATATTTAATCAGCCTGATGAGCTGATGGAGGACTACCCCGATCACCTTGATTTTGGGCAGCATCGGCTTGCCCTGCGTTATCGTTTTGATCCCCAGCATGCGCAAGATGGTGCAACCCTGAGTGTGCCGCGTACGGTCTTACCCTTGCTTAACGTGCAACAGTGCCAGTGGTTGGTTCCAGGTTTGTTGTTGGAAGTGATGACGCTGTTATTTAAAAAACTGCCCACCACGCAACGCCGCCCCTTGGTTCCTGTGCCGCAATTCGCCGTTGCGTGTTTGGAGGCGATGGCGTGGGCTGAAGGTGATGTCTATATGGCGATCAGCCGTCAAGTTCAGCGTATGACAGGGATGCTTATTCCACCGCAACAATGGCTTAACACCACCCTGCCACCGTACCTTGTGTTGCATATCGAAGCCTTGGATGATGATGGCACAGCACTAGCGAAAAGCGATGATGTGCAAGATTTGCAACAACGTTACAGCCCACAACAAGTCATGGTTAGACCTCCGCGTGAACACGCACCTAGCACCATGAAGCAATGGCAATGTGGCGAGCTTCCGACCTCCTGCCAGCGTCAACAGCAGGGGCGCAGTATTACTGTCTTCCCTGCCCTGCGTGATGGGGGCGATCATGTGTGTGTGCATGATTGTGACACCGTAGAAGAAGCCGAAGCGATGATGCGCCAAGGTTTAACGCGCTTGTTCTCGCTGCAACTGACACAGCAGGTGCAATGGTTACAGAAAAAACTACCGCAGCGGCAAGCCCTGCAATTACAAGCGGCAACACTGCACGAAGATACGCCTCTGCATGAGCAGCTTGCCATCGCCGTGATACAGCACCTGTTTCTTACCGAACCCTTGCCGCGCACGCCTGCGGCATTTGAAGAACGCTTAGAGGCTGGGCGTGGTCGCTTTGTTGGCGTAGCAGAATCACTGGCAGGTGATGTGTTGACTGCTTTGCAATGGCGCAACCGTTTATTACCCTTGTTGACCCAAGCCAAGTCGAAGGAAAAGCAGACGATTGCCGATCAGATTCAAGCACAGTTAGGGCAACTGATTACCGCTGGTTTTATGCTATCGACCCCCTTGCCGTCGTTACAACGGCTTGCTTGTTACCTCGAAGCTGCTGTCTATCGCTTGGAACATGGTCCGCGCCGTTTTGCCCGCGACCAACAGGATGAAGCTGCCTGCGCAGCGCTATGGCAGAGCTATCAGCAACACCTTCAGCATTATCCGCCCGCAGCCACACAGCCTGCGGTTCAGGCTTTTCGTTGGTCGCTGGAGGAGTTGCGCCTGTCGCTATTTGCAGCGCACCTTAAAACCCGCGAGACGGTGTCGGTTAAACGGCTAAAAAAACAGTGGCAGGAGGCCGTCCATGCCTTTTGATACCGTGCGTATTGATCGCTGGTTGTGGGCAGCGCGATTCTTCAAAACCCGCTCCTTGGCAAGTACGGCGGTGCAGGGGGGGCATGTGCAAGTGAACGGTGTGACCTGCAAAGCATCACGGAAAATCCATGGTGAGGATGTCATCATCTTGCAGCGTGAAAGCTATACATGGCGCGTCACCGTCACAGGTTTAGCCGAAAAACGCGGTAGCGCCACACAAGCTGCCACCCTCTACCAAGAAGACCCTGCCAGTATCCAGCGGCGCGAACGGCAACAAGAGGAGCACCGCGCCCAATACGCCAACCAGCCCGCCGCAACACGCCCTGACAAAAAGCAGCGGCGGCAAATTATTCGCTTTACCAAAAAAGAACGCGAGGGCTAAGGGCTCCGGGACATATTAAGCATCTAATCTATTCGATGAAGCTGGATTCATCGACGAGTAAAAATGGATGCTTTATTTTTCCGCAGCCCTAATACTCTACCGAACAACTCAGGTTTTAAGCCGAAGCTGTGCATTCTGGCTTTGCTTGCTTACTATGTGGCGATGAAACTATCTTGCTTTGCCGCTACGCCTTTGGGCTTAGAGCATATTTCCGCTGCTGAACTCACTGAACTGGGCGCACGTAACACCATCACCAGCCATGGTGGTGTCACCTTTGATTGCTCGTGGGACGGACTATTCCGCATTCAATTACGTGCCCGTACCATTACGCGCGTATTGTTGCGCGTGGCAGATTTTTCGGTGCGTTATTTCAACGAACTGGAACGCCGCGTTGCCAATCTGCCGTGGTCACGTTACCTCACCGACGACACGACTGTGCGCGTGCAAGCCAGCAGTCACCGGTCACGTTTGCTGCATACGGGGAAAATTGCTGAAACGATACTCTCCGCTATCAAACGAGTAGCTACCGACGATGCACAACAAACCATTTTTGTACGGATGGATAATGACCGTTGCACCATCAGCATCGACCTTTCAGGCGAACGCTTAGACCGACGCGGCTACCGCCTCGAATCAGGCAAAGCACCGCTGCGAGAAACCATCGCCGTAGGCTTGTTGCGTTGGAGTGGCTGGAAGCCTACCGCCCCCTTATGTGTGCCAATGTGTGGCTCAGGTACATGGGCTATTGAAGCCGCGTTAATTGCGCAACGTACCGCCGCCAACAGCGAGCGTGCATTCCCCTTTAGTACGTGGCCATGTTTGCCCCAAGCACGCTGGCACAAGGCGCACAGCACAGCGCAAGGACTGCACACCCATGTCGAGATGCCAGCGATTCTCGCCAGTGATGTAAATGCCTCTGCCATAGGTATTACCCAACGCAATGCCGAACGCGCTGGCGTAGCAGCATGCATGGATGTGCAGCAAGCAGACTTCCGCAAGTTACGTCCTGAGGCAAGCCATGAAACAGGCTGGATTCTATGCAATCC
>JAUZQP010000103.1 GCA_030950965.1 Mariprofundaceae bacterium | reverse complement strand
CTGATACCAGAGGAGACCAAAAAGTCCATAACGGCTTCAGCGCGTTTAAGCGATAAATTCTGATTTTCCTTCACATCACCTTGATTATCCGTATGACCATTAATGCTCACCAAACGATCATCGTATAGGGTCAAAGCTTCTTTCACACGACTCAGGAACTCAAAGTGCTGCGAATCAAGTTCTACCTTACCTGGCGCGAATTTTAACTTGGTCAAACGCAGCAATAAAGAGCCATCCATATTACTGTGAATTTCCACTTCACCCGTCTCAAATAATTGCTGCACACTCTTTTTGCGCTTATCCTCATAGGTTACGCGCTCTAGCTTAGCTCGGAATGCATCTTTGATGGTGGCTAATTGTTCTACACAAGAGCTTTGTTGCTCACCCATCAACTTTTCAACTGTCGTTGCCTGTTGGCGTTCGGCATCGCTCTTTATTTTCTCAACTTGCGTTTTGCATGCTTTTTTCTGTGCTGTAAGCTTGCTTTTTAAGCCGTTCACTCGGTCTAATAGCACGGCCATGCTGTAATCTGCTGTGGGGGTATTTAAATCCAGCCCCAGCGCATTTGCCAAATCCTGGCGCTGGCGACGTGCCAAGAGTAATAACTCTTCATGGCTACCACTTTGCTTGCGCCACTCTTTGACTTGTAATGACACTTCCACCGCCTGCTGCGCCAGCGTGATAGATAAAGCAGGGTGAACGGGAACTTGCGAAGCAATACCATCGGCATAACGTTTTAAGGCTGCATAGGCACTTTTAGCATCACTATAAATGACTGGCGTATAGCTTTTAGCATTCTTATTGGCTGCACTTTTCAGTGCTTGTTCTGTTTTTTGCAACAAAAGGGGAACGGCAGCATTGATAGCATTGGTAAATGCGGCTCGTGCTGTGCCTGCATGTTGTTGACTGCTGTTTAACTTGCCAGCACCCGCCGCTTTGAACACTTCACGTACAGCCATATCACCTTTGCCTAGCCATACAGGAATTTGCTCTGCAGCATCAGAGTCACGCGCTTTGACGTAGCCAGCTGCTTCCTTAGCTGCCGCTTGCAGTTGCAACAAATCGGAGAATTTATTCATAATGAATCGCGCATTACCATAAGCTTCATCAATGGCAGAGCTAGCATGATTCAACGCTGTTTGTTCTCCCACTGTATCGCCACGGTCGGCTGCCAGCATGGCTGCGCCAAGGTAGGCTCGCACTTTGTCAATGGCTTTTGGCACAAAATCTGCTTCAGGGCTCTGTTGCAATTGTTCCAATTGTTGTTCTATCGCTTGCCTATTTTCCGCTGCCAAAGCTTGCCACGGTGCGGCGATACAAAGTAACCCAAATATCAGCGGAAATAATCCGCGTACAGTAAAATAACGATTAGCCAAGGTCTAACATCCTTTGAAGTGAAATTTTTGCCTGCTCTTTTTGAGCTGAGGGTACAATAATTCGATTGCCCTGTTGCCCATCGGCAATGGCTTGAAGGCTGGCGAATAAGTGTTGCGGATCCGTACGAAACATGGTCGAGCACATACACACCATCGGAGATAAAAAGTATATTGCATGTTCAGGGTGCATGATGCGCAAGCGATTCACCAAGTTCAATTCTGTGGCAATCGCAAAATGCTGCGGCTCGCTGGCAGCATGAACATGGTTGATAATCGCTTCGGTTGAACCGACGAAGTCGGCGGTTTCACACACGGCACGCGAACATTCGGGATGTGCCAAGATATGAATCCCTGAATGTTGCTGACGCATGGTTACGGCATGACTGGCTTGGAACATTTGATGCACCGAACAAAAACCCTTCCATAGAATCAATTTTGCATGATGAATCGCTTCTTCTGTATTGCCACCCAAGGGTAATGCTGGATCCCAAACAATCATCGCATCATCTGCAATACCCATGCTTACAGCAGTATTTTCACCCAAATGTTGATCAGGGAAAAACAGGATTTTATCACGTTCACCCCACGCCCAGCGCATAATTCGTTCGGCATTGGATGAGGTGCACACAATGCCGCCATGCTCGCCACAAAAAGCCTTCAACGCCGCCGTTGAATTGATGTAGGTAACGGGTGTGACCATTGCATCAGCAACCAACACGGTATTGAGCTCCTGCCAGCAACGACTGACCTGCACATCATTTGCCATATCAGCCATGGAACAACCTGCCGCAGGGTCAGGCAACATGACTTTTTGACTGTCGCTGGTCAAAATATCTGCCGTTTCAGCCATGAAATGAACACCGCAAAACACAATATGGGGGGCATCAGTGGCAGCAGCTTGTTGCGCTAACTTGAGCGAATCACCTGTGATATCGGCAAAACAGATGACCTCTTCACGTTGATAATGATGACCTAAAATCAACACCTGATCAGCAAGTTCTGTTTTGAGCCGTGTAATGCCTTGTAATAAGAGGTCTTCGGGCTGTTCGTATAAGTCATCCAGCGTCATGGTCGGGTCACCGCCATAAGAACGTGATATAAACATGCTGATTCACAGCGAAAGGCTTTAAAAGGTGACTGATGTATCATAGGGCAAGTGTGTAATTCGTTATCGTTTTGTCAACTCGCCCTGTTATTAAGGCTGCGAAAAATATTAAGCATCCAATTTACACGACGGATATGGATTCGGGCTCAAGGCGCAGAATGTGGTGCATATCCTTCGATATGTACCACATTCTGCAACGATAAAGCTGGATTCATCGACAAGTAGAAAGGGATGCCTAATATTTCACGCTTTTTGTGTGCCTACTTATTAGGTCATCGAAGGTTAAATAGAAAATAATAGGTCTTCCAAAGCATTAATATCAATCCGCACTTCAGTGGTGTTATCTATTGACTGAATAACATCATCCTTTTTCAATGTACTCACAGCACGCGAAACTGTTTCTCGACTGGTAGAGAGTTGATCCGCAATAAGCTGATGGGTAGGCAATTTTAATTGTACATGGTGATCGCCTGGCGCACGACCAATACAGGCGCATAGATCATTGAGATAATGGTACAAGCGATGCGGTACATCCAATGTACTGATGCGTTCGAGTAATAAATTGGTTTTACGTAAACGTCCAGCCAGTTCTAATAATAATTTAAGCGACATTTTCGGTTGTTGAAGCAACAATTTCTCAAAGTCACTGCGCCTAATTTGAGCCAACGTACTTTTTTGCAACGTTGTCACGGTTGCCGAACGAGGCTGCTTATCCAATAACGACAACTCACCAAAAAATGACCCTGCTGGCATGAGTGATAAAATAACTTCTCGTCCATCCATGGCGTAATACGATATTTTCACCTGCCCCGCGAGGATAACAAACAAAGAGTT
>JAUZQP010000102.1 GCA_030950965.1 Mariprofundaceae bacterium | reverse complement strand
GCGATGAAGTTGAACGGCTTATGGGATGCGCGCCCTGCGGCGGTGCTGCAGGGGTTAAAGTTGCGTGTGCCAGATATTGATCACCTTGAGGTGTCGCGCACGCTGCCAGGTTCTTTGCATATTATTGCCACGAATCGCCACGTGGTCGCATTGTGGGAATCACCCAATGGGCAGGTGATGTTGGTGGATCAACATGGTCAGCCCTACCGTGCGCTGGCGCGTGGGGAGGTCGCTGATTTCCCTTTGTTGCGCTTAGATGCGCCTCATTTGCCCACCGCCTGTGCGTTGTTGATTGGCATGCAAAGTGCACGTTCTCCGTGGCTGATGGCATTGAGTGAGATCACCGCTGACCTTGATGGTTGGCGGTTAAATTTATCAGCGGGGCAACAGTGGTTGATTCCTTTTGGTAAGAAAAGTCTTAAATCTGTTACGAAGATCACATTATTATTGCAACAACCACGCTGGCATACAGGCATTTGGCGTATTGATGCAAGACAAGAAAATCGCTGGTTTGTGCGACCAGCAAAATCTCAGGGGGTCATCTGATGGCAAAGCACGATAACGTCCTCGTTGGCGTAGATATCGGGACAAGCAAAATAGCTTGCGTAGTTGCCGAAGTTGGCCCAGATGGCAAACTGGATGTCATAGGCATCGGTAAACATCCATCTCGCGGCTTACGTAAAGGCGTGGTGGTCAACATTGAAAGTACGATAGAATCCATTCGCCTCGCCGTGGAAGAGGCCGAATTGATGGCAGGGGTTGATATTCGCTCTGTATTTGTTGGTATTGCAGGCAGTCACATTCGTGGGTATAACTCCCATGGTGTGGTGGCAACCAAAAATGGCGAAGTGATGGTGGAAGATGTCACCCGCGCTATTGATGCCGCCAGCGCTATGGCGATTCCAGCAGACCAGAAAATCCTTCACATTTTGCCGCAGGAATACATTATTGATGAACAAGATGGTATCCGCGAACCCGTAGGGATGAGTGGCATCCGTCTTGAGGCGCGTATTCACATGATTACGGGCGCCGTCTCTTCGGCGCAAAATTTGATTAAGTGCTGTAACCGCTGCGAATTAGATGTCTCGGATATGGTGCTTGAGCAAGTGGCATCGAGTGAGGCTGTACTGAGTCAAGATGAAAAAGACATCGGCGTAGTGCTCATCGACATTGGTGGCGGCACGACGGATTTAGCCATTTTTATTGACGGCGCGATTCGCCACACAGCAGTGATTCCTATTGGTGGCGATCATTTAACCAACGATTTGGTGGTGGGGCTGCGTACTTCCGCAAGGGAGGCCGATCAGCTCAAAATTAAATATGGTGCTTGCATGGTGGAGATGACCGACCCTGATGATGTGATTGATGTGCCTAGCGTGGGTGGGCGACCACCGCGTCCCATGCCTCGGCAAATTATGGCTCAGATTCTAGAGCCCCGAGTACAAGAGCTGTTGGAGCTGGTGAAGATTGAGATTCAACGCTCAGGTTACCAAGAGCTGGTTGCTGCAGGCTTGGTGCTTACCGGTGGTAGCTCCTTGCTCGAGGGGATGGTTGAATTAGCTGAAGAAACCTTTGATGGCTTACCTGTCCGGCTTGGACGACCTCATGGTGTGGGTGGATTGGTCGATGTGGTTTCCAGCCCTATGTATGCTACTGGCGTTGGCTTGCTCATGTATGGCAACCGTTACCGCCAGCGATCTACGAGCCTTAATGTGTCGCCGTTGCGACATGGTGCTTCGCGCACAGCATCCAGTCCAGGGCTATGGCAACGGATGCGACAGTGGTTTGGAGAATCGCATTGAAGCATACACACATGTTATTAAGTTTAAGTTTTTTTATACACAACACAGCGGTAGGAGGATGAGATGTCGATCTATTATGAGTTAGATGATACCAGTGGTCTGACGGCCAACATTAAAGTTATCGGTATTGGCGGCGGCGGTGGTAACGCCTTGAACAATATGATCGACCATCAGCTTAGCGGTGTTGATTTTATTGTTGCCAACACCGATGCGCAAGCGATTGAGCGCAGTAAGGCCGAAGTTCGCTTGCAGTTAGGCACCGACAAAACGCGAGGACTGGGTGCAGGAGCCAATCCGCAGATTGGCCGTGAAGCAGCAGAGACCGAAAAAGATCATATTCGCGATTTATTGCAGCAAACAGACATGGTGTTTATCACCGCTGGCATGGGGGGCGGCACGGGTACGGGCGCTGCGCCAGTGATTGCAGAAATAGCCAAAGAAATGGGTATTTTAACCGTGGCAGTGGTCACCAAACCCTTTGGTTTTGAAGGTCGCAAACGCATGCGTCAGGCGGAAGAAGGTATTGCCGAACTGCGTCAATATGTCGATACGTTGATTACCATTCCTAACCAGAAATTGATCGGTGCTGTGGGTAAAAACACTCCGCTGATGGAAGCATTCCGCAAAGCTGATGAAGTCTTATTGCAGGCTGTTCGTGGCATTTCTGACCTGATTGCCAATTCGGGTTATATCAATGTGGATTTCGCCGATGTGCGTTCCGTGATGAGTGAAAACCGTGGTATTGCCATGATGGGTGCTGGTGTTGCCAGTGGTGAAAATCGCGCTTGTGCAGCCGTTGAAATGGCTATTTCTTCACCTTTATTGGAAGATATGGATATTCACGGTGCACAGGGTATTTTGATTAATGTGACAGGCTCAAGCGATATGGGCTTGCATGAAGTCACTGAAGCTGTTTCAATTATTGAGAACATGGTCGCTGAAGATGCGAATATCATTTTTGGCTGTGTAAATGATGATTCACTGGGTGATGACTTATTGGTGACGGTGGTTGCCACAGGTTTATGTGAATCAGCCGTTCAAAGTGAGCCTGTAAAAGCTAAGGCAATGCCTCGCCGTATTGCCCCACCAGCAACCCCAGCTAAATCCGCCGCTTCTAGCAATCCGACGGCAGCACCTACGAGCACATCGAACCGCCCGAATGTTCCCATGGGATCTCGTTTTGATTACCGCAGCAATGGTAGCGAAGCAACGGCAACCAGTCCCAGCCACTCCAGCCGTAAGGCATCGAATGCTGTGTCGGCCTACGATGAAGAACAATTATCAATCCCTACATGGATTCGTAAACAGGCGGATTAAATCTGCTGAACGACTGTATGGAGCAAGTTTCACGTAATCATTCACACCCCCTCTGTTTTTTCGCCATCAAGGCGAAAGCGCGCAGTTTACGCTTGGGTAAATGAGCACTTTCAACGCAGAGGGCGGAAAAATCAGTGGGGGGTGTGAATGATTAC
>JAUZQP010000101.1 GCA_030950965.1 Mariprofundaceae bacterium | reverse complement strand
ACGCACAGAACCCATCACAACATAGAGTAACCCACGAAAGCCCTCGGCAATCGGCTTCTGCCAAGTGGTTCCAGCATCTAAACTGACATCCAAATACTCGACCGCTGTTTTCAATGCAATGGCACCACCATCACCCACAATGGTGTGAATATGCACGCCATTGTCGCTCTGTTGAGGGATGCTATCGACTTGCTGATATTCAGGGTCAACGCCTTTCAAACGCTTGGGCAAGTTAATCCACAGTTGAATGCCCGCCGCATGGCCATCAGGCATTTCTGAATGCACCATGCCTTTACCAGCGGTAAAACGCTGCGCTCCGCCACCATGAACCGTGCCGCGATTGCCTAGGTTATCGGTGTGCTGCATACCGCCAGCGAACATATAGGTGATCGCTTCAAAGCCACGGTGCGGATGATTAGGGAAACCGCCTGCAGCAATATCGAAATGATCCCACAACACAAAGGGATCAAAATTCCGCCGTCTTGCCACAGGCATCAGGCGCTTGACCTCCACGCCATCACCTTCTGGGACTGTTTCCGCTTGTACTATCTGAATGCTCATCGCACACCTCCAAAGGGAATAGCTGCCTAAACGGCAAGCATTTCGAGTAAATCACCGCGCCTAAATGTTGCCGCAAGTTGCTGTAAAGACACCGCTCGATCACCATAACACTGGCGTAAAGCTTCTTTCAATTGTGCCATGGCTTGCGCATGATAACCCTGTGACTGAGCATCAAATGCCTCTAGTAGTTGTTCTACGTTGCGATGGGAAACATGGCTTGGCTCTATGCGCTGATCGGCAAGCAATTGGCGACCGATGAGCATGGCAATATAGTGAGAGGCATAGGGGAAAAACATAGGCTGTGTCGTACTTGTAGGGCGCTTTCGTTCAGTTTCCACCATACGAAAAATAGTCACAGCCAATACTGCTTGCGCAGCATTTAAATCTTTGAAAATATCAGCGTACAGCTTTCCAAAATGTTCTTTGCGTCGGTATTTTGCTTGATGCGGGCGTTGTCGCCAAATAGCCAATACTGCTTCAGCTAACACCGTGGATGTAATCACAGATGAACCACTGCCTGTTGCATCGCGTTGGCGTTTGTATGGGTAGCCCAAATCGCGCATGCCAAGTTCAAGCTGTTTTTGCCATGCATCATTTGAGCGTAAATCGCGCAAGTCCACAGGGTTTTGGCTGTTGGTGGCATAGGTCATGTCGTGAACGAAATCACTTTCTGATTCTGCCAGTTGGTAAACCCGAATCATCACATACGCCATCGGCGCGATAGACGGATTGTCTGCCAATGTTTGCTGAATCGTCTTGCAGGTTTGTCCGCCGTTGATAATTTGCATGTTTTTAAGCTGCACCTGATAGTCTGATTGCTGAAACGCATTGTAATCAAACTTATCACACACCACGGTAATGCCGTTGTTATAAAAATAAAATTTATCGGACTTACTTGGCTCAATCAGTGTTTGGTGAATAGCACTATTTACACGGTTGCTGTGTAGTCCTAAATAACGGCGAATATTTCGCTCCAAGAGTCTGTCGCCGTGTTCGTTGAATAAACGAGATACTTCTTGCACCGACACGCGTCCCACCAACACGCGCATATAATTCATATCTTCCACCAGAGCTTTTCCGTTCAAGGTAAGCGCGGCATCGACCTGTTTGCTGCGTTGCTGTATGTGAACAATCGAATCATGATTAAAGTGAATACATGTCAGTTTGTCACCATAATTTAGTGCAGCCTGTTGCACGTGCGCATCGGCCTGCGCAGCCCAAGGCGCACCATTATTACACAACACCACACGTACACGAGGAATATGCCCATCCCGAATCAACGAGCGAATTTCTTCAATTTTTGGTTTTATGAGATCGTTTAACTCAACATGGCGATAAGGATCAAATAACACCTGAACGGTATTGATGGCTTTTTCCAGCCCATTTTCAGGAAAGTGCGCCGTGCCATCTAAGCTTTTAACTTTATATTTTGACTGAAATAGACTGATAGAAAATTCGCCATCATCCACATCACCAATATGAAGGCCGTCTACACCTGCATCATTCCCGCCATCAGTCAGCCACTCTGCGGCTTCATCCAAAGGCATATCTAGGCAATGTGCCATGCATAACACAGCAAACGCAGCTGATTTCTTTTTGTTCACATCCGAACCACGCGGTAACCAAGCAGCATCCGATGCCACAATGTGAGTAATCTGCTGATCAATAATACTGGCGTTGATGTTCATGATAGTCCTTTTTTGTGAATATTTAATGGGGGGGAGGTTTACTTGCCCCTCCTTCGCTTGGTGGAAAGCCATAGAGTTACGCGATCTCCTTTGCTTGCTCAATATACATTACCATGCAGGAGCATGGGAATAAGGAAAATAGATTGTTATTCGATTTATTTTACATAACGAAATCACTACTGGCACTTGTTTCAGGCTCTTGATTTAACTCTAATTCCAAAATATTTTCAAAAACATTTATTGGTACACACTTGATGCCATCTTCTGAAATAATAACTAAAACTCCCCCATCACTATGGGAAGCGTTTTCTTTAGCATATATTTTTTTTAATGCATCAATATATATATTAAAGTCCTTTTTATCACATCCTATTTTATAAATTTTTCCATTTTTTATTGCTTTACTCTCAAGTAATCCATCAATAAATTCATCAAGTTCAAACTCTACTGGTTCGCCAAGCATTGCGTCTTTGTAATGACAAAAACGAAACTTTACATGGTCACCTTCTTTATAACACCTAGCAAAAAAGTGACTGGTTTGAGAAATATTTTCAATGTTTTTGTTTTCTATAAAATAATCATTTAGTTTATTTATTTTGTGTTTTTCTTTGGTGTCGGGATCTTTAGATGCCTTGAATTCAACAATGAATTTCTTACCATCTATGTCGGTTACCAAGTCTCCCGCAAATGGGTCAACTGGAGTTTGTTGAAAATTGTTTAATGAAACCAGATGTTTATCAGATTTTTCTGTAACTTCTCATTAGTTGCAGGTAAA
>JAUZQP010000100.1 GCA_030950965.1 Mariprofundaceae bacterium | reverse complement strand
ACTCGCAATAAATAATCTACCAAAATCGCGCAGGATTTTTGTTCAGCATCAAGGCGCAAAAAGCAAAGCATAGCTCGCTATGTAAGCTTTTTTGCAACGCAGATCCTGGGCAAAAAGACAAGAGAGTTTGGTAGATTATTTATTGCGCGTTGCCTAAGGTCGTCGTTCCCCTATGCGGATCATCACATCATCACGCTCCTGCCAACTGCAGCAGAGTGCCATTGCAAGGCAATGCCATCGGATAGCGGTTTATCTTAAAAAAAGTGTCAACTACTCAAAAAACAACAGAATCAGCCATAAGCCGTGTAACCCCAGCCTGCCCTTCACCTACGTAGTAGCGATTATTTAATCATTGCCGCGCCCACCGTGTTATTGGTGAACGTATCAATAATAATAAAACTACCTGTCACATGGTTGTCCGTATAGGCATCAAACTGCATCGGATGTTGCAGCTTAAAGCGAACCTCACCGATTTCATTCATGTTCAAAGCGTCAGTTGCAGCTTTATCCAAGGTATGAATATCGGTTTTAGATTCAATCGCACTCACGACTGCTTTCACTGACGTGGTGTTTTGTTTAATCCAATACTTGCCACGGACTTTCAGTGGTTCATCACCAATCCAGCACACATGGGCAGATAGCTCTTTGTCATCGCGGGGCTGCTCCCCTTCGGCATGCACCAGCGTATCACCACGGGAAAGGTCAATCTCATCTTCTAAGGTAATACTGATGCTCTGCGGTGCAAAAGCCTCTTCCAAATCACCATCAAAGGTGACAATCGCTTTAACCTTGGAGGTATTACCACTAGGCAGGGCGCGCACAGCATCACCAACTTTCACCGTACCTGAGGCAATCGTTCCCATAAATCCGCGATAATCAGGCAAGTCAGCCGTTTGCGGACGGTTCACTAACTGTACAGGGAAGCGTAATGCCTTTTTATCAATACCGCCCATGACGGACAAAGATTCCAGTGTTTCAAGCAGAGTGCGACCATCGTACCACGGCATATGATCGCCACGAATAGCAACCATATCCCCCGTGAGGGCAGACATCGGCAGGCAAATAAGATTATGCGTGCCTTGTTTAGCGCAATAACTGATCATTTCATCACGAATGCCAGTAAAAGCCGCTTCGTCGTAATCCACTAAATCCATTTTGTTAATAGCAACAATCAGATGTTCGATGCCAAGCAAAGAAAGGATATGGGTATGGCGGCGCGTTTGCGGCATCACACCATTGCGTGCATCAATTAAGATGATAGCGGCATTGGCAGTAGATGCACCAGTCACCATATTGCGTGTGTACTGCTCATGACCTGGGCAATCGGCCATAATAAACTTGCGTTTAGGTGTCGCAAAATAGCGGTAGGCCACGTCGATGGTAATGCCTTGCTCACGTTCGGCTGAAAGACCATCGGTCAACATGGCCAGATCAATATCTTCGGCAGAAGCAACGTGCTCGGTATCGCGTTTTTTACGCACTGCCAGCAATTGATCTTCAAACGCGCCCTTGGTTTCCACCAGTAAGCGACCAATCAGGGTGGACTTACCGTCATCCACACTACCCACCGTGACCAAACGCAACAGTTCAATCTCTTTTGTTATGTTGAAATTCAAGCTTGTCATCAGAAATAGCCTTCCTTCTTTTTGTCTTCCATAGAGTTGGAACCGTGGTCAATAATACGGGTTTCACGTTCACTGCGTTTGGCAGCAGCAGCTTCGGCAACCACTTCATCCATATCAATGGCGGATGAGTGCACAGCACCCGTGCAAGGAATACAGCCCAAGGAGCGAAAACGGCACATCATAGGCTCAGTTACTTCACCTTGATGCAAATGCTCAGGACTTTCACCAGGGATCAACAAATTACCACGTTTTACCACAGGACGTTCTTTGGCAAAATAGAGGGGGACAATCGGAATGTTTTCTTCACGAATATACAACCAGATATCCATTTCTGTCCAATTAGACAAGGGGAATACACGCACGCTTTCGCCGTCGTGAATGCGCCCGTTATAGGTACTCCACAACTCGGGACGTTGGTTCTTCGGATCCCATTGACCAAATTCATCACGCATAGAAAACACCCGCTCTTTTGCGCGAGAACGTTCTTCATCACGGCGCGCACCACCAAAGGCTGCGTCATAACCGCCCTCCTCCAGCGCGTTCAATAAACCTTGAGTCTTCAGTGCGCCACAACAGCGTGCCACACCAAAGTCTTTCGGGTTCATGCCTTGAGCAATAGCATCTTCATTGCGCCGCACAATGAGATTCGCACCTATTTCTTTGACAAAGGTATCGCGAAACTCATACATTTCTTTAAACTTATAGCCCGTATCCACATGCAGCAAAGAGAATGGCAGCGGTGCTGGGTAAAACGCCTTGCGTGCCAAATGCAGCATCACACTGGAGTCTTTACCAATGGAATAGAGCATCACAGGGTTGCGGAACTCAGCCACCACCTCGCGCATAATATGAATCGACTCTGCTTCCAGAGCTTTTAATTGTGTCAACCGATGTTCGGACATCACCTCTCTCCTTACCTTATTTCTGTATCATAGCTTCCCTTTTAAGATGGGACATCCTTTAACAGCAACGTGTTAAACTGGGTGTGAATGATTACCAAGGGTAGGGTGCGCGCTTGCGCACAACATGGCGTTGTAGAACCCATACACTTGTTCATTTATCACACCGCTGCATGAATTGTACCGCCGTGTGGTGCGCCAGCACACCCTATGCTTCACCATTGCAGCTCTCTTTTTGTTCCGTCTTAAGCGGAAAGCCTGTATCATTAACTGATGAATACCTTGACCAAGGTGCTGTTTTCGAGTATGGCATAGCCTTGTTTGCCATAGTATCTATGGCTAAGGTAACTCGCAATAAATAATCTACCAAAATCGCGCAGGATTTTTGTTCAGCATCAAGGCGCAAAAAGCAAAGCATAGCTCGCTATGTAAGCTTTTTTTGCAACGCCGATGCTGGGCAAAAAGACAAGCTAGTTTGGTA
>JAUZQP010000010.1 GCA_030950965.1 Mariprofundaceae bacterium | reverse complement strand
CACTGCCAACAATTAGCCTGCTGTGATGTGTCCATGCTGCATGAAGCCGTGCAAGCAGCCGTGGCTGTTGTGCCACACCCTTTGATTGCCGCGATGATAGCGACCGCTTTACAACAAGACTTGATAGGTAACACCTCTGATTGGAAACATCGTCAGTTATTATTGTCGGCAGTACAGTCTATATTGCGTTGGCCCGGTGATGTGCGCCGTCATACATTGCGCCCCGTGCCGGCCCTGTTTGAACGATTGTTGCAATTACGTTCTGCCTGTAAACGGTCATTACCCCTACCATAAATATTGCCTAAAAAGCAACAGGAACATGACGGCGTGCATGCTCGCCGTTAATATGCGCGCCTATGTCACAACGATCTCATTTTTCACGTATTATTATTAATCGCCTCGGCTCTATGCCCTTGGCTATCACACTCTTGGTGGTGTTGGCTTTAGCCTCGGTGATCGGTACCGTTTTGCAACAAAATCAAAGCCAACAGGATTACCTGCAACAGTTCGGCCCTTTGTGGTATTGGTTATTCCGCTCCTTGGGCATGTTTGATATGTACCATACATGGTGGTTCTTAACCCTGCTCGGCTTCTTGATGGTATCCTTATCGTTCTGTTTATGGCGCAATGTGCCACGCATACTTAAACAAACACGCACGCGCAAGGTCTATATCAGTGATCGTGCATTTAGCCATATCACACATCAGCAATCATGGTTGCTGCGCGATGTTTCCGCCGAAAGCTTAACTGACAACATAAAGAATCGCCTCAAGGACTGGGAATGGCGCAGCGAGCAGCGCGGCGACACCTTGTATTTACGTGGCGACAACGGACGCAAGCATAAGCTAGGTTATATTGCTGTTCATTCGGCGATGTTGGTGATTCTTATTGGTGGTTGGCTGAGTGTACACTTTGGCTTCCGTGGTGATATGTCGGTGGTCGAAGGTACGAGTGAACATGGTATCTCATTCACTGAAGGTACGGGCGTAGGGCATTTAGACATGCCGTTTGAGGTACGCTGCAATGAATTCAGTATTGATTTTTATCCTAATGGCATGCCCAGTGAGTTCCGCAGTAATCTGACAGTGATTGATCAGGGTAAAGAGGTGCTGACTTCTGATATTATCGTGAATGAGCCCCTGTATTATAAAGGTGTGCGCATTTATCAAGCCAGCTTCGGTGATGGTGGTTCCGACGTAAAATTGAAGCTGTATAAGCTTGATGGTAGCGGCACAGTACGTGATGCATCCACCCAAGTGTACCAGACGTATAAAGATGAAGAGACGGGCATCACCATGGAAATCACCGATTTCCGCCCACACAACGTGGAAAACATGGCTGAAGCAGGGCATGTGAAAGATTTCCAAGATATGGGACCTTCGCTTGATTTTATTATTCGCGGTGAAGGCTTGAAGCCTGTGAAAGTACGCAGCTTCTTGAATGCTTTTGAATTGAATGACGACAATCGTGGTAGCATCATGATGATTTCCACCACGGGCGATAAGCAGGACTTTCAGTCGGTGGCATTAGGTATTGATTTTAGTGACCCTCAAGAATGGGCATTGTATAATGCATTTATTCGTGAATTGATTCAAACTGATCCGAATGATAAGTCAGCTAAAATGGTTGCGTTTAAAGCAGCCATGACGGAAGTGTTTGGCGATAAACGTCCTGATAACTTCCAAGCCATGGCTGTTCGTGTCTTGCAAGCGACACAAGTTTTGCCGCGTATGCCTTGGCCGTTCTTGCCTGTGTTGGAAGATTATGAACAGAAATATTATACAGGTTTGCAGTTGGCGCGTGACCCAGGTATGAATGTGGTGTGGATTGGTAGTGCTTTACTGGTGATGGGGTTGTGCATCATGCTGTATATTTCACATCGCAAACTTTGGTTGATTGTGCGCCCTGAACAGGGTGCTCTTCGCCTGAGCATGGCAGGCATCAGCAATCGCAATCCCCTTAATTTTAATCGGGAATTTCATACACTGTTAAGCCAAATGGAGGACGATTTGCGCCCTCATTTGACTGCGGTGCCCAACGCATCCCCACAGTCTGAATCTAAGTAGGAGGTCTTTATGACTACAACAATACAATCTCCCGCGATGGCAAGCCTATGGTTTCAAGGTAAAGTAGCGCTGGTTCGTTACTGGGCTTACCTTGGCTTGTTAACTGGCGCGACAGGATTGGCACTCTTTGGCGGCGATGGCTACACCGAATCTGGTTATTTGCCGATGCTGATCAGTATGCAAGGTGTTATTTGGTTAGGAACAGGGGCGGTGCTGGGTGGCGCATTATGCGTGGTCTATTCCATCATTCGACCAGAGCAAGGGCGCAGTGTACTGGCTGAGCGTTTGGTTTCTTGGGGTGATGGCATATTATTGATGGTCGTTATGATGGCAATATTTACGCTATTTGAGCCTTCAGCTTCAGCCGTGTCCTATGAAGACCAATCAAATCTATTATCAATCAAGTTGATTATGGCGATGAATATGGCCTTTTTATTCTCGGCGATCTGCTATATTTTATTGTTATTTGCACCTGACTCTTTTGTGGGTCGCATGGCGAACATAACAGCGTGGCTGGGGGTCTATATTGGCGGCTCCATGCTGTTGCTGCGTTGGTATGAGTCCTATTTATTCATGGATGGAAGCATTGGTCACGCCCCTGTGTCTAACCTGTATGAAGTATTCATGCTGTTATTTTGTATGATGACGATCATTTATTTGCAGTGGGAAAAGCGCTACCAGGCGCAAGCCATGGGTGCTTTTGTATTGTCTCTGGTTGCGGCGGGTGTGTTCTTTGAGATTTGGTTAGCCTCTGTTGGTCAGGCCGATATTAAACCTTTAGTACCTGCCCTGCAGTCATACTGGATGAAAATTCACGTACCATTGAATTTTGTTGGTTATAGTGCATTTGGCGTGGCGTGTGGTGCGGGTATGGCATACTTGGTTCGTGAATGGCTGGAAGTGCATAAGCCAAACGGTACGATGTTACGTGCCTTCCCCAGCTTAGAGCAGTTGGATGAGTTGGCGTATAAATCCGTTGCTGTTGGCTTCCCCGCCTTTACATTAGCCACTATTCTTGGCGCAGCATGGGCAGCAGAAGCATGGGGCGGTTACTGGTCTTGGGATCCTAAAGAGACATGGGCGTTAATTGTGTGGTTGGTCTATGCTGCTTATTTGCATGTGCGTGTTCAACATGGCTGGGAAGGTCGTACACTGGCATGGTGGACGGTGTCTGGATTTTTGGTCACGGTATTCTGCTTTCTTGGAGTAAACATGTATTTGTCAGGCTTGCACTCTTACGGTCAGTTGTCCTAAGTCGCATCATAAGCTGAGGGAGATCTTCGATGGTTAACGTTAAACGATTATGTAAAATTGTGTTCCCTGCCGCAGGCATGGGGACGCGATTTCTCCCCGCAACGAAGGCAATTCCTAAAGAGATGCTGACGATTGTGGATAAGCCTTTGATTCAATACGGGGTGGAGGAGGCTCTCGCCTCGGGCATGGATGAGGTGTTGATTATTACGGGGCGTGGTAAAAATGCCATCGAAGATCATTTTGATATTTCCTCTGAACTGGAGGCTAATTTGCTCGCCGCTGGTAAGGATGAAATTTTCAAAAAAGTATCGCATATTGCACGCATGGCGAATATTGCCTACACGCGTCAGAAAAAAGCCTTGGGCTTGGGTCATGCCGTCTTGTGTGCCGCGCCGTGGGTCGGCGATGAAGCCTTTGGTGTCAGTTTAGCCGATGAATTGATTTTGGCTGATGAGCCAGCCATGCAGCAATTGCGTGCCGTTTACGAGGCAACAGGCTGCTCCGTCATTGGGTTAGCAGAAGTGCCGCATACCGAGGTGCATAAATATGGCATCGTTAAAGCCGAACAAGATGGTGAACGCCTACGCTTGTTGTCGATGATTGAAAAGCCATCCCCTGATTACGCGCCGTCCAATTTGGCGATTGTGGGGCGTTATATTTTTACCCCCCGTTTGTTTGATCATTTGAAAAACACCAAGGCTGGGGTAAATAGTGAAATTCAATTAACTGATGCCATCAATCAACTGGCAGGCGAAGAGCACATCTATGGTGTGGTACTCAACGCCCAGCGGTTTGATGCGGGTAACCCAGGCGGCTTCCTTGCTGCTAATGCAGTCTTGGGTTTGCAGCATCCTGAGTATGGCGAGAACTTGCGTGCTTTACTTGCTACGCAGCTTGCAACTTCAAGCTGATGATGGATGCAACGACCTTGGTCATTGATGCTTCTGGTCGTGCGGCGGTGCTATGTGTAATCGAGGCTGGCGAAGTGCTGGCGAGTGTTCAAATGGAGCAACGCCAGCAATCGCGCTTGTTGGCTGCTGCCATGCAAGCACTGTGTAGCCAAGCAAATTGTTCGTGGTCAGATCTGCAGCGCTTATTGTATGTGCAGGGACCAGGCTCATTTACGGGGCTGCGTATTGCCGCTGCAACACTGAATGGCGTGAATACAGCCTT
>JAUZQP010000001.1 GCA_030950965.1 Mariprofundaceae bacterium | reverse complement strand
GTGGGCATAATACTGATGGCATCAAAGCCATATTGGCGGCGGTATGCTTGGCACATTTTAATGCCTGCTATTTTGGCAATAGCATACCATTCATTGGTTGCTTCGAGGGCACCTGTGAGCAGGCAATCTTCAGCCATAGGCTGGGCGGCAAGCTTGGGATAAATGCATGAAGAACCAAGGAACACCAGCTTTTTTACTCCATGACGGTAAGCGGCATCAATCACATTCGTTTGGATTTGTAGGTTTTCACGAATAAAATCAGCAGGGTAGGTGTTGTTGGCATAAATACCGCCCACTTTAGCCGCTGCCAAAAATAGATAATCCGGCAATTCCTCGGCAAACAAGGCATCAACGTCCGTCTGCTTACGCAGATCCACCTCTTTTGACCGCTTTAATAATAGGTTATCAAAACCTTCCGCTTGTAAGTTTCTGACTATTGCGGAGCCAACTAAGCCACGATGCCCAGCAATATAAATTTTATCATTTTTATTCATAGTAACACTCTTTTGGTAGGGTAAGGGTCGCGGAAAAATAAAACATCCATTTCTACTTGTCTCTATGGATCCAGGTTCATCGTATAAATGGGACACTTAATACTTTCCGCGACCTTAGGGCTGCGGAAAGAAATAAACATACCATTTTGCTGGTCTATAAGCCTAGCTTTTGCGTTTCAGAACCGGTTACATATCAATGATATGCTCCCTCTTCTGAGCCTTGAACCTAAACTTCTATCCTGCGCACCATTGGGATGTTTATTTCTTTCCGCAGCCCTTAATTTAATAACAACCATAACGCTTGTTGTTGTTGATGGCTAGCACCCTGAATAACTCAGGTTATTTGCTTCTTTGTGCTAAACCAACATTAACCACAAAGGTAGGGTGAGTAGGGACAAGAGGGTTGATACGGTGATCGCCTCGGCATAAAGGCTGGTGTTGAGCCCGAAGCGGTCACAAACGACCAAGCCTAAGACCATGCTCGGCATAGCGGCTTCGATAATGATTTGCGGCACTAGCGAAGGCGGTATGTGCCACCATATACACAGTAACCATGCGACCAAAGGCATGGCGATGAGCTGCGCTAACAGCACGGGTAATAAGAGGGGGAGTCGTGCCAACCAACCTGATTGCCAGCGCAATGCCATGCCAACAGCCAAGAGCATAAGCGGAATCACTGGCGTGCCTAATAAGGTTAATAACTGCAATAAGCCATCGGGGGCGGGTACGGCTAAACCACTCAGTAATAAGCCGAGGGCTGCGGCCCATAATGCAGGCACGCGCAACATCTGGCGCATAGCATGTTGCAAGCTGCCATCAGCATGACCGTAGTGGGTCGCTAACAGCACGCCCACCGTAAAGAGTAGGGGGGTTGCTGCCAGCAGATCAAATTGAATGGCAATAATACCTGCTTCCGCACCAAAGGCCTGAGTGAGTACGGGTAAACCAAGGTAGGTAAAGTTACCAAATGCCGAGGCGAGCAATAATGCACCAAGGGCTGGTTTGTCGGGTCGCCAGCGACAGGGGATAGCGTAGCAGAATCGTGCCAATAGCAGGGAGAAAAGAATGCACACCGCCGCAATGGCAGGAATACGTAGGGTGTTGATGTCCAGCGGAGATTGCCACAGCATCTGTAAGACCAGCGCAGGTAAAAATAGTTCATAAACACTGCGTGTTAGGTTCTGGCGAATTTGATCGGCAGCTGCTTGCCCCAGGCGTTGTCGCCAGATGCACCCCAGCACAATCACGCCAGTCATAGTCAGCAAGACGGTCATCATAGCTGTGTAAGGGTAATCATTCACACCCCCCACTGATTTTTCCGCCTTCTGCGTTGAAAGTGCTCATTTACCCAAGCGTAAACTGCGCGCTTTCGCCTTGATGGCGAAAAAACAGAGGGGGTGTGAATGATTACGTGTAAAGGGCTTTAAGTTATAGCCTGAATGATTCATCAATCGCCTGACCTCGGCTTGATCGGGGCGACAAGCAAGGGCCGACAGTATGGGTGCATAATTCAGGATAAGGAACGCCGTAAACTCTCGCCGTTGAGTTCAACAATGAAGCGACTGCCTTTGCCTGGTGCTGATTCAACGCGAATAACGCCGCCATGTGCATCGACCATGCGCTTAGATAGGGCGAGCCCCAAGCCAACACTTTTTTCACCCGCCGTGGGCTGCACTGATGTTCTGCCAAATGGTTGAAATAGATTTTGTTGTTCGTCTTCAGGAATGCCTGGCCCTTCGTCTTTAACAACGAGTTGGATGCGGGAGCCTTGAATGCGCAATTGCACCTGCACCGTGGTGTTGAGTGGTGAATATTTCACGCCATTGCTAATAAGGTTATCAATCACTTGGCGGAAGCGTTCGCGGTCAAACACTTGCACAGCCTGATCGACCGCACATTTCAACGTGACGTTGATATGTTTGTGTTGTGCCACAATATGATTGAGATGAACCACACTGGTCACTAACTCGCGCAAATCATGTTCGCCCAGTTGCAGTTGCAAACGCCCTGATTCAATGACGCTGACATCCAACAAATCATTGACCAGCATTAACATGGAATTTGATGTGGAGCCGATATTATCGACCAATTCACGCTGTTCCTCGTTTAATGTCCCCATGTCTGGCTCGGTTAAAAACTCCGCAAAGCAGCGAATCGCAGATAGCGGGTTGCGTAAATCATGGGCTGCAATACTCAAAAAACGATTTTTAACTTCATTGAGTCTTTTTAGCTCTTGTTGTTCTTGGCCCAGTTGCTTGTTGAGTTTTACCAATGCCTGTTGGCTTTCTTTGAGCTGACGAAATGCCCCCGCGCGTTGTTTTAAGTTTTCATAAGCGGCGGCGTGGTAGTGCAAGCGTGCCAATAACTCTGCCTGATCGGGTAGTTTTACAATATAATCATTGGCTCCCAGCGAAAAGGCTTTGGCTTTGATCGCCGCGTCTTCTTTGGATGAAAGCACCACAATTGGCACATCACGGGTGGCAGGATTAACGCGGTAATATTGCACCAGCATCAAACCATCAACATCGGGCATGACCAAGTCTTGCAAAATAACGTGGGGTTTTAAAGCAGCAGCAATTTTTAATGCTTCGCCACCATCAGCGCAGCAGTGCAGCTCTAAATCAGGGCTTTCTAGCAGTTGCCGGCGGATTGCCTCATGGATGATCGCTTGGTCATCGACCAGCAGAATGATGAACTTTTTTTGCTCACTCATGATCATCTCGTATCGTTAAACGCATTAAAATAGCATCCTCTACCGCCATGCCATTGCTGGCTGAGTAATAATTTTTTCGTTGACCACAAACATCAAATCCTAAACGTTCGTACAAGCAACGTGCTGCTCTATTCGATCTGCGCAACTCTAATAGGGCGCATGCCATCACTGGTTTGTCTTGTAGCAGCGTTTGACTTAAACGGACGGCGATACCCTGTTTGCGCCATGATTCAGCAATGGCAATCTGCATAATATGAATTTCATCTACCACATCGCAACTGAACAGATAGCCGCACAGCGCATCGTTGTGCACAGCCAGCCAGACATCAAAGCCGCCCGACAGCACACCACGAATCCCATCTTCCGACCACGCCTCGGCAAAGCTGGCGCAATTCAGCGCGTACACAGCAGCAAAATCATCAGCACAGGCGCGACGAATCTTAACATGGAACATGTGACCCCCTCAATAAACGCGCATGGACTTTTTGACGCGCTGTGAAAAGATGTTCCATCGCACAGTGTGGCAA